>OMSZ01000369.1 GCA_900313855.1 uncultured Eubacteriales bacterium | reverse complement strand
TCAATCTTAACAACGCTTGGCTCCTGATTAGGATCATAAGTTCCAATCTCTTCGATAAATCTACCATCTCTTGGAGAACGTGCATCTGCAACAATTACTCTATAAAAAGGATGTCTCTTATATCCCATTCTCTTTAATCTCATCTTAACTGCCATTTCATTTTCACCTCCTTTTATTATCCGCACTATGTGCTGCTGTTTTATATCTGTAACACCATAAAATCAATATCGTCACCGGATCGCAAAGACTTGTTTTAATCTTCCCTTGAAGGAACAGGTATTCTCCGGCCGAGATAAAAAAACATGGTTCTTACATCCTAGAATCCAAATGGCATACGGAAACGACCGCGCTTCTTGCCGCCCATCATACCGCCCATCTGCTTCATCATTTTTCTCATCTGTTCAAATTGTTTGAGCAGGCGGTTGACCTCACTTATATCCACTCCGGCACCATTAGCAATTCTTCTCTTGCGACTCGGATTGATTATATCCGGATTACTTCTCTCTTCCGGTGTCATGGATAAAATGATCGACTTTGGTCTGTTGATCTGCTTATCATCTATCTCTACATTCTTTAGCTGATTGCCCATTCCCGGAAGCATGGAAAGCATATCCTGTATACCGCCCATCTTCTCCATCTGTGCCATACTGTCAAGAAAGTCATTGAAATCAAATGATGCCTTCTTGATCTTGGCCTCCATTTCCTTGGCCTTCTCTTCATCTATAGCTGCCTCTGCCTTCTCAATAAGCGACTCAACATCACCCATTCCAAGAATTCGGCTTGCCATTCTTGACGGATAGAACTGCTCAAGATCTGATAACTTCTCACCCATACCTGCATAGTATATAGGCTTACCTGTTACAGCACGGATCGATAAAGCCGCACCGCCTCTGGTATCACCGTCTAACTTGGTAAGGATAACTCCATCTATTCCAATCTGTTCATTAAAGCTTGATGCCACATTAACCGCATCCTGACCGGTCATTGCATCAACTGTAAGTATCGTATATGTTACGGCAACATTCTCCTTGATGGCTCTAAGCTCATTCATCATATCCTCGTCAACATGAAGACGACCTGCCGTATCAAGAAAAACTATTCTGATATTATTCTTTGCTGCGTGCTCCACAGCAGCCTTTGCGATATCTACCGGTGAATTCTGGTCTCCCATAGAAAAAACCGGAACTCCCTGTTTCTCTCCATTGATCTGTAACTGCTTAATAGCAGCAGGTCTGTATACATCACAGGCTGTAAGTAAGCAGTTCTTGCCTTTTTCCTTATATTTACCCGCAAGCTTGGCAACCGTTGTTGTCTTACCTGCACCCTGAAGACCACACATCATAATGACTGTAACTTCATTAGACGGAAGCAGCTTAATCTCTTCTGTCTCAGAGCCCATAAGCTTATCCATCTCTTCCTTAACGATCTTAATTACCATCTGACCGGGATTAAGACCTTTAAGAACATCCTCACCTACTGCGCGTTCACTGACTGCATTGATGAACTGCTTAACCACCTTGAAGTTAACATCCGCCTCAAGGAGTGCACGCTTAACATCCTTCATTGCCTCTTTGACATCAGCTTCCGTAAGCGTTCCCTTACTTCTTAATTTTTTAAAAGTACCCTGTAATTTGTCCGATATACTTTCAAATGCCATCTGTTACCTCCAAGTAACTATCCAATAAATCAACAAGAAAAAATTAATACATTTACTATAATTAGAGTTTATTGATAATCTTAACATATACTGTACGTTATCAATAACTCTCGTATATATCCTTTGAAATCTTCTCTATCTCACTGATCTTGTTTCTTAACTTATAGTCATCTGTACTATTCATCAATTCTTCTGACAACTCATGAATTCTGCTTATTCTCTCGTTAGTGTCTAGGAATTTCTTAACCAGCTTAAGTTTGTCCTCATAATCCTCTAAGATGCTATCGCATCTTTTAACAAGATCAAAAACCGCCTGCCTGCTGATTCCCTCATAAGCTCCAATCTCAGTATATGAAAGATCATTTATAATATGATCTGAATATATCTTTTTCTGATGTTCTGTAAGCAGTTCACCATAGAAATCAAACAGAAATCCACGATATACATTTTTCTCTATGCCTACACTGTTCATACAGATTCCATCCTTGTAAATACATTTTACTTTACAACATGTGCTAGTATACAAAAAAACCAAAAGCCTGTCAAGTAATTTTTTTTGACAGGCATTTTCTAATTATCAGACTATATATTTATTGTTAAGACTCTCTTTTAAAATGTTATTCTATATATTCTCCTGCATCATCTGTATATCAGCTGCTATCTGACGCTTAAGCTCTTCAACACTCTTAAATTTCTCTTCAGGACGGATGAAAAATAACAGTTCCGTCTTAACATACTGCCCGTACAGATTTCCCGAATAATCAAGTATGTATGTTTCCAGACCGCAGTGATGCGAATTTTCAACCGTCGGCTTTACCCCAAGGTTACTTATTGCCGGATAATATACTCCGTCTATCACCACACGGCTTGCAAATACACCAAACGCAGGCGCAAGCTTATTATCAGGTATACTCTGGTTGATCGTAGGATAGCCTATGGTATTACCAATGTGATTACCGTGTATCACTTCTCCGTACACAAAATAAGGATTTCCAAGCATCTCATTAGCTATATAGAACTTGTCCGCCAGCATATCACGAATAGCAGTTGAACTTATGACCTTACCGTGAAGTGTCTTCTTAGGCAACGCATGAACTGAAAAGCCATATTGCTCACCCAAATCCTTAAGCACTGCAACATTACCGCTTCTTCCCCTGCCAAAATGAAAATCCTCACCGACATATATAGAGCGCACTCCCAACTGTCTTGACAAGTATTCTCCCGCAAACTCCTCAGGCGTTATCCCGGCAAATTCCTTTGTAAATGGATATTCCAAAAGCACATCCACTCCAAGCTGTGAAAAATAATACGCTTTTTCGTAAGAAGTGTATATTGATTTCTTGGATCCACCTGCAAGAACGGAAACCGGGCTTTCTCCAAACGTAAAAACAAGAGTTGTCCTGTTAAGCTCCTTCTCCTTCATCAGATTATCAAGAATAAGCTGATGACCAAGATGGATACCATCGAATTTACCAAGCGCTACAGCGGTATTATCTATATTAAATTGTACTGCCTCATCGCCTTGTAAATATAACATACTATGTTTTTCTCCTAATGTAATGCCTATTCGTAACTCCACTTTTATAGAAGTTACTATTCGCAACTCCACAAAACAAACCACAAACCATCTGCTTACGCATATGTCGCAACTACGTTGTTTTTGTTTGTGGCTGTGTGTGGGTAACTTATAAAAACATCTTATATGCCTTATAACCTCTTACCTTCTTATCATATCTGTATATTGCGGTAAATGTTCCCTCACAGTCATATATTAGACAATCAGAACCATCTTTTATATCCTGTTTGTTATTCCTATCAGCCATTATACCACTATCGTACGAATTATCATAAGACTTGTATATATCATCAGCAGCATTAAGGTTATCATCCGCTGTCATTAAAGAGCTTAATAAAACAATATCTTTCACATAAAGAACATTGCCATTCTTTAGCTTTTTATCAGCATCTTCTGTAACCTTATACTTTTTAAGCTTTGGAAACATTTTATCTATTGTCAAAATTCTTTCTTCAAGCCTTCCATTTTTCTCAAGCTCTTCTATCTCATCAAGCTTTAGAGCATCATCAAGTCCAAAGCTTACGCCGCTTATCCCGGCATTGACGCTGCTCCTTACAAGACTGTCCATAAGTCCCCCGCAGCCAAGCTTCTCACCTATATCCCTGCACAGACTTCTTATATAAGTTCCCTTACCACATGATACCTCAAAGCTTACATACGGCAGCTTAATATCTTTGATCTCAATACTATGTATCGTAACAGTCCTTGGCTTTCTTTCAATCTCAATACCCTGTCTTGCAAGCTCGTATAATTTCTTACCGTTGACCTTGATGGCAGAATACATCGGTGGAATCTGATCATATTCACCAATAAAGGAAAGAACCGCTTCCCTTACCTCCTGATCAGTAGCCTTTACCTCATTGTCGGAAAGGATCGTACCCGAGCTGTCTTCTGTATCAGAGGTTTTTCCAAGCATAAGTACAGCATCATAGCGCTTATCCTTGTCCGTTAATACGTCACAAAGCTTAGTAGCATTTCCAAGACATATGACCAATACTCCCTCCGCATCGGGATCCAAGGTTCCGGTATGCCCTATTTTTTTCTGCTTTAATATTCCGCGGAGCCTTGCAACCACATCAAATGAAGTATAGCCCTTCTCTTTATAAACATTAATTATGCCATTATACATTTTTATCTTTATCAGCTGCGTCAAGCTGCTCCTTGATAAGCGATGTCACCTT
>OMSZ01000303.1 GCA_900313855.1 uncultured Eubacteriales bacterium | reverse complement strand
TTAAATATATAAGAACAAGGTGAAATGATGGGATCAGATATGGAAAAAACAGAGCAATTTGGAATAAAGGCTGCAGTTGATGTCGGTTCAACATCTATTGGCATAGCATGCATTAATGCATCAGATAATAGTGAAATATGTTCATTTTCATTTTCTAATCCGCAGGTAAAATATGGCGCTGATATAATCACAAGAATTAAGCGTTGTATTGATGATCCTAAGTTACCCGATATAATGTCAAAAGAGCTTAGAAGAGAATTATTTACAAGAATATCAGAAAAGCTTGGGGAAAATAATATTAGTTATGGCGTGAAAACCGATAAGAGTGATAAGAATGATGAGGCTGATAAGGCTGATATGTCTGTTAAGTATGATATTTATGATAATCCTGAATATAAAAATGCTTACATATCTGAAATATGTTACAGCGGCAATACTACTATGCTGCATATATTAAGGGGACTTTCGGTTAAAGGTCTGTCAAAAGCACCATTTACTCCGGTAACGCTTGATTATCATGTAAGTGAAACACGAGTATTATTCGATGATGAAGAATGTGATAATGTTTTTTCCAAAGAGAATTTGAATAGTACGGATAATGAAAGTGTGATCAGGGAGCATTATCTTTCGGGAATATCAGCATTTATCGGAGCTGATATATTATCCGGTGCAGAGTTTCTTAAGATGGGCAGAAATGAAGGATACGATCTGCTCATAGATCTTGGAACTAACGGTGAATTGCTATTGCTTAATAAACACAGAGGGTATGCAGCCTCATGCGCATGCGGACCTGTATTTGATCATGGCGTGACGGGTGCAAGATACGGAAGTGAGAGTATTCATGCTATTGCAGGTTGTGTCAAAAGAGGGCTGATTGATAAAACCGGACTTATCAGTGAGCCGTTTTTTGATAAGGGAATAGAGCTTGATAAAGGCTTTGTTATCAGACAGGAGCAGGTTAGACGATTCCAGATGGCAAAGGCTGCAATATATGCAGGAGTAAAATGTCTGATGAAAAAGGCAGGCATTGGTTATACTGATATTGATAAAGTATTTATAAGCGGGGGTCTGGGATTTTATCTTGACGTAAGGGACGCATTTATTACGAAAATGCTTCCGGAGGATATCAAAGACAAGATCACCGTGTCGGGCAACACATCCTTAGAGGGCGCGAAGAGGTTCATTATGGCTTATGACGACGCGCATACTAAAGATAATAAGCTTAAGGATGATGTTTTAGCAGAACGTAGTGCGATATTGAGAACATATGATGATATCAGAAGAAGAACGGAAGCTTTTGAGCTGGCTGATTATGAGGATTTTCAGGATATATATATCGGTGCAATGAACTTTTGATCATTTGTTTAGAAAGGTTTTATTATGAATATTCCAAGACAATTCTATGGTGTCAATTATATATCAAAGCTTGTATCAAATTATCAGGATTCGGAGCAGACTGTTTTCCCAAAGACAAATTTCAGCTATATTGATAATACTGAGCATATCCCATTAGAAAGGCACGATACTTTAAAGCTTGGGCTTAATGCGGAAATAACGTGTAATTTCTTAAGAAGGCTGTTTGCAGACAGAGGCTGCGGAGTTGAGGGGATTGCGATAGCAAAAGGTGAGGATGTGCTCGTTAATTTCTATAAACCTCCATATAGTGCGTCAACACCTCATATTACCAACTCTACCTGCAAGACGGTTACAGCCATTGCGGTTATGTTTGCGCTGTCAGAGAAAAGGTTAAGTCTTGAGGATAAGGTGGTATCATTTTTTAATGAGTATGAGTCAAAGGCTATACCCAAACGTGTTAGAGATATTACTGTGGAGCATCTTCTGACGATGACAAGCTGCTCTAAAACCAATGAGCTTATCAGTGTAACTGAGGAGGATTGGGTTAAGGCATTTCTGCTTACTGACTGCTTTGATGAGCCCGGAAGCAAATTCATATACAACAGTATCAATACCTATATGTTAGGCGCGATACTTAACAAGCTGACAGGAGAAAGCCTTATGGATTACTTAACTCCGAGATTATTTGCGCCGCTTGGAATTAATGATATTAAATGGGAGCTATGCCCTAAGGGACTTGAATGTGCGGGATGGGGACTGCACATAAGCCTTGAAGGAATGCTTAAGCTTGGCATGTTCTTAAAAAATGACGGAAGCTTTAATGGCAGACAGTTAATACATCCTTCATTTATAAGAATGATGAAGCAGGCTGATGTTTTTCAGGATACCGACAGGCTGTCAACAGGCTATGGTTTTCAAATATGGCATCTGCCGGATAATTACGGAAGAGCTGATAATAACAGAAAAATCATCATTGAACAGGATAATTCAAACGATGGTTCAATTGGAAATAAGAATATAAGTAAAAGGGCATCTGCTTATGGCAAGGTGTATATGTTCTCCGGCATGTATGGACAACATATAATCATAGATGAAAAGAAGAATATGATAGTAGCGGTTAATGCTCATAGTGATAAGATGTTTCCGGATTCACGACTTACAAAGTCGATATTGTCATTTATTAATAATGACAATCTTTATAAGCCTGATAACTACCTGAAAGAAAAGTTGAATTACGGGAAGCTTATCAGGTTAGTTGCAGACATTTCTACAGACAGCGCAGCATTAAAGGATGTGGAATTCATAAGAAGGTATGCGGCTAAGCTTGATAAGAAAAGACTGCGTATTGAGAACGGCAGTGTTAAGCTTTTTCCTTATCTTATGCAGAGCATGTATAAGTATCCGCCATATCATTTTAATGAGTTTACGATATCTATAACAGATGATGATACTGTACGGATTTGCTTCTACAAAGTGAAAACTAAGCATGAGCTACTTGAGGAAATTGATAATACAGGTATCATGAGCAGTATAATCGAAAAAGCTGAATCTATAACAGGCAGCAACATTGTCAAAGGTACGGAAAACAGCGAGAGGGATTTTCTTGATTTTGATTTTGGTATAGGCGTTTATCATCACGAAATGAAGGAATTTGGTGATGATGTAAGACCTGTTGCGTGTAAAGCGTATATGGCTTTAGATGAGGATGACAGAAATGTGTTGATGCTAGCGATCGTATTCCCGGATGCCGGATATAGCAGGATAATCAAGATCTTCTATATGGACGAGGGAAGACTTGCGCTTGAAAGCATTGAATACCCTGATATTAAGGCAATCGTTGATCAGGTGATATCAGGTGAGACAGTACTGGCCGGAACTCCGGTTGATGTGGCGGATAAGCTGCCTGAAAGCTTAAGGGTTATTCTTGATCAGAAAATGGAGCCGAGAATGAATCTTGCTATTGAAACATTTATACAAGATATGGTATAATAATCAGGTTTTAGAAACACTATATGTGATTTTTAAAGCCTGTTTATTATGTTAGGAGAAAAACTTCCCTTAAAGGGATTGGATTATCTAATAACAGGTAATATAATGTCACGTGTTTTTTGCATATACGATTATTGTATTATATGAAAGGTACGAAATGATGAGATTATGCAGTCTGTATAGTGGGAGCAGTGGTAACTGCATCTATGTTGGTTCGGATAAAACAAGTTTATTGGTTGATGTCGGTGTCAGTATGAAGAAGGTTGTTGAAGCCTTGAACGATATGGATGTTGATCCTTCTGATATCAAAGGAATACTGATAACACATGAACATTCAGATCATATTCAGGGGCTAGGAGTGTTCCTTCGGAAATACGGTATTCCGGTGTACGGTACTTCTAAAACCTTAGAGGCGGTCAGCAGATACAAAGGTCTTGGCAAGGTCGATATGTCGCTGTTTCATGGAGTTCTTCCGGAGAAAAGCTTTGCTATTGATGATCTTTGGATCAAGCCTATAAGTATATGGCACGACGCGGTTGATCCGGTTTGTTATACAGTAACGGACGGTGAGAAAAAGGTATCGATCGCTACGGATATGGGTGATTATGATAACCATATCGTTGATTCTTTATCCGGTGCCGACGCGATGCTTATTGAGGCTAATCATGATATTAGAATGCTTGAGGTCGGACCTTATCCGTACGAGCTTAAGAAGAGAATTTTAGGCAGATACGGTCATTTATGCAATGAGAAGGGCGGACAACTGATAAGAGAATTGTTAAATGATCATATTAAGGGCATATATCTGGGGCATCTGTCAAAGGAGAATAATTTTCCTGAGCTTGCGTACGAAGCAGTTAAGAGTGAGCTTTTCGGTAATCCGTACAGTAATGATGTAAGGGATTTTAATATGATGGTGGCAGACAGATATGGAAGATCGCCGGTAATCGAGTGTTAGTTGCTTAACTATTAATTAATAATATAAGGAGAAAAATGATGAAAAAAACAGTAATTTCAGTAGTAGGTAAGGATAAGGTTGGTATCATTTATAATGTGTGCAAGTATCTTGCAGGTAATCAGATTAATATTCTTGACATTGCGCAGACCATTGTATCTGACTGGTTTAATATGATAATGATCGTTAATATTCAGGAATCCGGTAAGGATTTTGCGACTATTGCCGATGAGCTTAGACAGATAGGTGAGGAGATCGGAGTGAATATCACACTTCAGCAGGAAGAGATCTTTGACATGATGCACAGACTGTAATATATGGAGGATATGAACGATGATTAATATAAATGAGGTCATGGAAACCAATGCGATGATACATGAAGAGAACCTTGATGTGCGTACGATCACTATGGGTATTTCTCTGCTTAACTGTATATCGGATGATCTTAAAACTACCTGTGACAAGGTTTATGAGAAGATAACAACCTCTGCAAAGGATCTTGTTAAGGTTGGCAAAGAACTTGAGATGGAATATGGAATTCCGATCGTCAACAAGAGGATCTCGCTTACACCGATTGCGATGGTCGGAAGCTCCTGCTGCAAATCACCGGCTGATTATGTTGAGCTTGCAAAGACTTTAGATGAGGCTGCGAAGAAGGTTGGTGTTAATTTCATTGGAGGATATTCAGCTAATGTTGCTAAGGGCATGACGCCTTATGATGAGATGCTGATAAAATCAATACCGGAAGCACTTAATGTTACCGAATTTGTCTGCAGTAGTGTAAATGTAGGCTCGACAAAGACAGGTATTAATATGGATGCAGTTAAGATTATCGGTGAGATAGTCAAGGAAAGTGCAGAGCTTACTGCAGACAGGGATTGTATAGGACCTGCAAAGTTCGTTGTATTTTGTAATGCGCCGGATGATAATCCGTTTATGGCGGGAGCGTTCCATGGTGTTACAGAGGCTGACAGAATAATCAATGTAGGTGTTTCGGGTCCGGGAGTTGTTAAGCGTGCTTTAGAGGCTGTCAGAGGAGAGAACTTCGAGGTGCTTTGTGAGACTATCAAAAAGACAGCATTTAAGGTTACAAGAGTTGGACAGCTTGTTGCGAAGGAGGCATCTAAGAGACTTGGTGTACCTTTTGGAATTATAGATTTATCACTTGCTCCTACTCCTGCGATTGGAGACAGTGTAGGAGAGATATTAGAGGAGATCGGACTTGAATATGCCGGTGCGCCGGGAACAACGGCTGCTCTTGCGCTGCTTAATGATCAGGTTAAGAAGGGTGGAGTTATGGCATCTTCTTATGTTGGCGGACTTTCCGGAGCATTTATTCCTGTATCCGAAGATCAGAGAATGATAGACGCGGCAACGGAGGGTGCTCTTACACTTGAGAAATTAGAGGCTATGACCTGTGTATGTTCTGTTGGTCTTGATATGATCGCAATTCCCGGAGATACAAAGGCTACAACAATATCGGGTATCATTGCAGATGAGATGGCAATAGGAATGGTCAATCAGAAGACAACAGCGGTTCGTATTATTCCTGCTGTCGGCAAGAAAGCAGGTGAGACGCTTAATTTCGGCGGTCTTTTGGGATATGCACCTATAATGAAGGTTAATGAATACAGCTGCGACGCGTTTATCAACAGAGGCGGCAGAATTCCTGCTCCTATCCACAGCTTTAAGAATTAATTATGGTTAAAAAAATATTATTATTGCCGGTTGTTTTTGTGTTTTTTCTGTCACTGCAATTATTATTATTGTATGCTGCAGCATTTATTCCTAATTCAGCAATAGAAAAGCATTATAAAGAGTCGGCGGATTACCTTTGCGAAAAACAGGTATTTTTCAATCTGAATAAAGATATTAATGCAAGCAAGATAGACCGGTATGCAGATTCGATACTGCTTAATATCGCGTGGAATTTTGATAAGAAGCTTTCTGCTGTTTTGATGGATTCGTATTATTATACGGATTATCAGAATGAGAATGATAACCTGCATGATGCGGTATATGATGGCAAGGAAGCTAATAAACAATATATGCGGTACTGGCATGGCTCTGCGGGAATCGTCAGGCTTGCTCATACGGTATGTAATATTAAGCAAATGTATATTGTCGGTGCAGTGCTTATCGGTGTGCTGTTTTTACTGCTGCTTGTCCTTTTGGCTAAGAGAGGACTTATCGGTGAAGCAGCTGCTATGACTATCGGTATGATAGCTGTCGGAGTATGGTATGTCCCAATGTCACTCGAATATTTGTGGACATTTATTGTGATGCTTATTATTACTATCTTTGTTGTTCATTATTCAGAGAATGATCATGCTCTTATGATTGTTTTGCTGCTTTCAGGAATGATAACTAATTATCTGGATTTCTTGACGTCTGAAACGCTTACATTGCTTGTTCCGCTTATATTAGTATGCAGTATTCGTTTGAAGAGATCCGGAAGCATTTTTTTGGGTACTTTGGCAGACGGATCAAAAAAGACGGAAGTCAAAAATACATCAGAAAAAAGCTCTGTGAAGGTGTCGAATAACAGCAAAATGCGCAAAGGGTCAGATAATAAGAAAGCAGATTTCATAGTGCTTGGAAAGTTCTGTGTCGTATGGGGTGTTGGGTATGCCGGAGCCTGGATCGCCAAATGGCTGCTTACGGCACTTTGTACCGGAGCCAATGTTATGCCATACATATCCGGACATATTGAGGAACGGCTTTATGGCGATGCTTCCGGTATGGGAATTATAGAATATCTTGTAAAGGCAGTTGCACGCAACATCAGCTGTCTGTTTCCTTTGGGTTTTGGTGCGATTGGCGTGATATTTGCCGTGATCATTATTGTAGGATATTTGTATGTATGTTATGTGTATCATGGAAACAACATTTCAGGTCACAGCATATTGATCTTTGCATTGATCGGATTTGTACCGATCGTACGATATCTTGTTCTTCATAATCATTCGTATCTGCATTATTTTTTCACTTATCGTGCGCTTATGGTAAGTGTTATGGCGATGTGCCTTATTGCTTTTGAAATAATTGATCGGAGGTATATCGATAATGCGTTTTTCCACAGAAGAAAGTCTTGATATTTCAATAATTATGCCTTGCTTAAATGAGATCAATACGGTCGGGTTATGTGTGGATGAGGCACTTTCTTATATTAGAAGCAAAGGACTTAGGGGAGAAGTGATAGTTGCCGATAATGGTTCGACAGACGGATCGGCGGTGCTTGCAAAACAGCATGGCGCCTATGTTGTCAATGTTTCTCCGATAGGTTATGGCAATGCGATAATTAATGGTATATCATATTCTGGCGGAAAAGTGATTGTGATCGGTGACTGTGACACCACCTATGATTTTTCTGACCTTGACAGTTTCTATGAACCTTTGTCAGAGGGCGCTTTTGACGTTGTTATAGGAGATCGCTTTAGCGGGGGTATAGAGAAGGGGGCCATGCCTTTATCGCATAAGTTAGGAGTGCGATTTCTTTCCGCATGTGGAAGAAATAGATTCAAGACAGATGTCAGAGACTTTCACAGCGGATTAAGAGGACTTACAAGAAATGCCGCATTGAAGATAGAATGCACACATGGCGGAATGGAGTTTGCAACTGAGATGATAGCCTGTGCGGCAATGTCAGGACTTAAGATCGGTCAGACTCCGATAAAGCTTAGAAAATGTCAATATGAGCGAAAATCCAAGCTTAAAACTATAAGAGACGGGATAAGACATCTTTCTTATATCTATAATACTAAAAGACCGTAGTATTCTTATGCGTTTTTGTAATATACAAGGCACATCACTTCATATATTGGTATTAAATAAATAATATTCAGAGTGGTTTGTTTGGAAGATCAATATAACGAGATCAGGGATTATCTAAGAAAACAGCATAATGCCAATAGGTCGGAGGTACATGGGAGATATCACGGCAACGGAAATGTTTATCAATATTATGATGAGGATAGTTATGATAACAGATATGACCGGCAAAAAGAAAGAAGAAAAGCTTTGCCTGACATAATTTTTTTGGGAAAGATCATGGTCTTTCTTGTGGCGGTTTTGATGTTTTCATGTTATATTTATGGAGGACAGGATTTGAAAAAAGGCGCAGGCATGGCGATTGATGAGATTAATGGACACATAGTCAGTCTTGAGCAGGATAACGATACCGTAAGGGAGACAATGAGCCATGTAAGGTCTGTGTGGAATAAGGTTAAGGATTTTTCTAAGGAACATATCATACATGAACAATAGTTTTAAGAAGAAATACAAATAGTAATTATAAATAAAATACATTTTATATACGGAGAAAGAAGAATGAGTGAAGAAACGTTAAAGGTCAGAATTAAATATGCAAAAACCGGAGTACTTAAATATATCGGACATCTTGATCTCATGCGTTTTTTTCAAAAGGCTGTGAAAAGAGCCGAGCTTGATATTGCTTATTCTCAAGGCTTTTCACCACATCAACTGATGTCATTTGCGGCGCCGCTTGCGCTTGGTGTTACAAGTGAAGGTGAATATTTTGATGCACAGTTTAACAGTCTTATTTCTTCAGATGAATTTGTCAGAAGATTGAATGAACAGATGGTTGATGGCATATATGTCAAGGATGTTATCCTTCTTCCGGAGAAAGCAAAGAAGGCGATGGCATTAGTTGCGGCTTCTGATTATATTATATCATTTAAAGGAAATAGTAATGATAGTCTCTTCACAAAAGGCGTTTCAAATGATGATTCGGATAATGCATCAGTTAAATTGCCGGATGACAGTAATATAAAGAAGTGGGACAGGCTCTTAGATGCAGTTCCTCATTTACTTGAAAAGGAAACTATCGAGGTTTTCAGGAAAACCAAGAAGAATGAAAAGGTTGAAGATATCAAGAAGGGAATATATAAGTTAGAGGTCAGGGATAACAATATATATATGTTCCTTGCAACAGGAAGCGAGTATAATCTTAAGCCGGAATCGGTGATCGAGGCACTCTGTAATGAAACAGGAATAGATTATAACAAATTTGATTACGGCATACACCGTATCGAGACTTACTATAAGAACGATGAAGGAAAGCTTGTTTCGCTGCTAGAGACAGGTACAAGAATTGTTTAAGATTAAATGGTTTGGGGTTTATTATATGGATAGATTAGCACTTTCAGATGAAATTTTAATGAGTATTGAAAAGCCGGCAAGATACATCGGTAATGAAGTCAACATGGTACGAAAGAATCCTGATGAGGTTGATATCAGGTTCGTTATGTGTTTTCCTGATGTATATGAGATAGGAATGAGTCATCTGGGAATCCAGATATTGTATGACACATTTAACAGACGCGATGACGTATACTGCGAGCGCGTCTATTCGCCGTGGCCCGATCTTGATAAGATCATGCGTGAAAGATCAATACCGTTATTCTCATTAGAAACACAATCTCCGATCAAGGATTTTGATTTTCTTGGTATAACCTTACAGTACGAGATGTGCTATACGAATATTCTTCAGATATTAGAGCTTTCTAATATTCCAATCTATGCCAAAGACCGCAGCTTAGAAGACCCGATCGTGTTTGGAGGCGGACCGTGCAGCTACAATCCGGAACCGATTGCGGATTTCTTCGATGTTTTCTACATCGGCGAGGGTGAGACAAGATATGATGATGTATTTGATCTATATAAACAGATGCGGGCAGACGGATTATCCAGAGAAGATATGCTTCACAAAATATCACAAATACCCGGAATGTATGTACCGTTAATGTATGATTGTACTTATAACGAAGATGGAACTCTTGCATCATTTTATCCATTGTATGATGATGTGCCGAAAAATGTTACCAAAGAAGTCGTAATGGATTTCAATGAAGTTCATTATCCTGAGAAACCGCTTGTGCCATATATTCAGGTGACACAGGACAGGGTTACATTAGAGATCATGCGAGGCTGCATTAGAGGCTGCAGATTCTGTCAGGCGGGAATGATATATCGTCCCACAAGGCAGAAGGATGTTAAGCTTATCGAGGATTATGCCTTAAAGATGATAAGCTCAACCGGTCATGAGGAGATATCGTTAAGCTCCTTAAGCTCTTCGGATTATGAATGTCTTAAAGAATTCACATATTTTCTTATTGATGAGATGGGCAAGTGTCATGTTAACATTTCCCTGCCTTCACTTCGTATTGATGCCTTTTCGCTTGATGTTATGAAGAAGGTGCAGGATGTCAAAAAAAGCTCGCTTACCTTTGCGCCGGAGGCCGGAACACAAAGACTTAGAGATGTTATCAACAAAGGACTTACAGAGAATGTAATATTAAATGGTGCAATGCAGGCGTTTCGCGGCGGCTGGAACAAGGTTAAATTCTATTTCATGTTAGGACTTCCGACTGAGACAATGGAGGATGCTGAGGGCATACCGGCACTTTGTGAGCGTGTTGCGGAGGCTTACTATGACATACCGAAGGAACAGCGCAACGGAAAGATTTCAATTACGGCATCCTCGTCATTCTTTGTTCCGAAACCATTTACTCCATTTCAGTGGGCGGCGATGTTAGACCCTGATACCTATATAGAACGTGCGCATCATGTCAAGGATACATTCAGAAAACAGTTGAATGCAAAGTCTCTGCGATACACATATCACGAATCCTATGTATCTGTATTAGAGGGAGTTTTCGCAAGAGGCGACAGAAGACTTTCAAAGGTAATATTCGATGCCTATAAGAGCGGTTGTATATTTGATGCGTGGACAGACTTTTTTGACAATGATAAATGGATGGCAGCATTTGAAAAGAACGGAATTGTCAAGGAATTCTATACGACAAGAGAGCGTAGTGAGGACGAGCTTTTCCCATGGGACTTCATAGATATAGGAGTTACTAAGAAATTCCTCTTATCTGAGTGGAAGAAAGCAAAGCAGGAAATAGTTACGCCTAACTGCCGTGAAAAATGCTCCGGCTGCGGCGCCGCTAAGTTTGGCGGAGGCGTGTGTTTTGAGCGTGGTAAAAGTTCAACAGACAACATATAGTATAAAAGTGATGAAAATGTTGAAAAATGTAGTAATAATTCGTCTTATTTCACACTTGCATTCCCTCTGTAAAAGTAATAGAATATACATTGGCTAAAATTTGGTTTGCAGATGCAGACCTGTCAATAAATATTATACGGAGGGCTTGAAATGGGCAGTAAAACGACGTTGTCAGCAAGTGACAGAATTGCTTCTTTACTTGATGACAGTAGCTTTGTTGAAGTAGGCGCTTATGTAACAGCAAGAAGTACAGACTTTAACATTAAGAATCAGGATACGCCTAAGGATGGTGTTATTACTGGTTATGGTACGATCGAAGGAAGACTTGTTTTTGTGTACAGTCAGGATGCCAAGGTACTTGGCGGTTCAATCGGCGAGATGCACGCTAAGAAGATTTCCGGAATCTATGATATGGCACTTAAAATGGGTGCGCCGGTCATAGGTCTTATTGATTGTGCAGGACTTAGATTACAGGAGGCAACAGATTCGCTTAATGCTTTTGGTAATATATTTGCCAAGCAGGCAGTAGCTTCCGGTGTGATTCCTCAGATTACGGGCGTGTTTGGCGTCTGCGGAGGTGGAAGCGCATTTATTCCTGCATTATCAGATATAACATTTATGGTTAAGGATAACGCTAAGCTATTCGTTAACAGCCCTAATGCGTTAGACGGCAACTATGCAGAAAAGCTTGATACAGCTGAGGCTTCATATCAGGCAGGTAAGAGTGCAGTTGTTGATGAGGTTTTAGAGGATGAGAGTGAGCTTCTTGGCAGAATCCGCCAGGTAGTAGCAATGCTTCCTTCCAATAATGAAGATGATTCTAATTATTCTGATGCAACGGATGATCTTAATAGAGAGATCCCGAATCTTGAAAGTCTTGAAGATGATGCAAGAGCAGTTCTTGCTAATATTGCTGATAACAATGTATTCGTTGAACTTAAGAAAGAGTATGCGAAGGATATGGTTATCGGTCTTATCAAGCTCGGTGGTACAACGGTTGGCTGTGTTGCTAATCAGGTATCTGATGGGGGCAATGTTTTATCAACAGCCGGTGCTTATATAGCAGCTGAGTTTGTTAATTTCCTTGATTCATTTAATATTCCGGTGCTTACCCTTACCAATGTCAAAGGCTTTAAGGCTACAATAGGTGAGGAGGCAACTATCGCCAAGGCTTGCGCAAAGCTTACATTTGCTTTCGCCAATGCAGATGTGCCTAAGGTTAATCTTGTAATGGGCGATGGAATCGGAAGCGCTTATCTTGCTATGAATTCAAAATCTATCGGAGCTGATATTGAATATGCATGGAGCACAGCAAGAATCGGTACTATGGATCCTGAAGCTGCAGTTAAGATCATGTACGCTGACGAGATTTCAGGAGATAAGTTCGATAACAGTAAGGTTTCAGAACTTACTAAGGAGTATACCGAGAAGATGTCTTCTGCAATGGCAGCGGCAAGACGCGGATATGTTGATGATATAATCGAAGGTGCAGCAACCAGAAAGAGACTTATCGCTGCATTCGAGATGTTATATACAAAAGCGGATTTCAGACCGCTTAAGAAGCATGGGGCAGTCTAAGGAAGGAGAATAACATCATATGAAAATGAAAAAATGTATTTTATTGTTTTCTATGCTTGCTGTCCTTGGCTTGCTTTGTGCATGTAGCAGTGGTAATAAAGAGGTTTCGTTTGAATACAGCGATAATGATATAGTATATTCAACAATATATCAGGCATATCAGCTCGATCATATCGATGCCCCTTATCGCGCTTATCTTGAAGACCAGAAGGAAGAGAATCCTATGGCTGAGGTTCTTCTTACAGGTGTAGCTAATTTTGATAGCGCGAAGGATGATTGCGGACAGTTTGTAGGATACAAATCTAAGGATGGCAGTACTATCCAGTTTGATGTAGCGTCAGCTTCCGCAGCATTATCAAGTGCCCAGACACAGGAGGATTATGATGCTGCTCAGAAAGCGATAAATAATTTCCTTGATAATGTATCATATGTTATAGAGGAAGATAATAATGGTGATGTGATCGTTCATCTTGATGCTGTTTATGAAAAGCGTAGTGCCGAGTACAGCTTTGTTTACGAGGAGAATCCTGAGGCTGCATATTCTTATGCGCTAACAGGACAGAACGCTACAGCTTATAAGGTGAAAGAGATTACCGTAACTCCGGATTATTCTATGAAAGAGATCATGGGTAAGGCCGGTGCTAATACACTTATGGGAATGGGAACAGTATTTATCGTATTGATATTCATTTCCATAATTATCGGACAGTTTGAGAAGGTTGGTAAGCTTGCTACCAATATAGCCAATGCCAAAGCTAATAAGGCTGATGACGATGATGATGTTGTTGTTAAAACAACTGCTGCGGATACTGTTGCAGCTTCATCAAGCTCTGTT
>OMSZ01000368.1 GCA_900313855.1 uncultured Eubacteriales bacterium | reverse complement strand
GTTACAACTACTACAACACATAAGACTTTAAGAGGTCCTCGTGGAGGAATGATCCTTTCAAGTAATGAAGTTAATGAGAAGTATAATTTCAACAAGGCAGTATTCCCGGGAATTCAGGGCGGACCGCTTATGCATGTGATCGCAGCTAAGGCAGTATGTCTTAAGGAAGCGCTTTCGCCGGAGTATAAGGCATATCAGCATCAGGTTGTAGTTAATGCGTCAAAGCTTGCATCTGCTCTTATGGAGAGAGGATTTAAGATCGTTTCAGGTGGTACGGATAATCATCTTATGCTGGTAGATCTTCAGAATCTTGATCTTACCGGTAAGGAAGTTGAGAAGCTTCTTGATAGTGTTCATATTACAGCTAATAAGAATACGGTTCCTAATGATCCTAAGTCACCTTTTGTTACAAGTGGTATCCGTTTGGGAACGCCTGCAATAACAACACGTGGAGCTAACGAGGACGATATGGTTGTTATAGCTGATGCGATCAAGGCAGCGGTTATAGATAAGGATGAAGCAAGAGCAATGGAGCTTGTTAAATCAATCACTTCTAAGTATCCGCTGTACGCTTAATAACTACATCTTCTTTAATTACTTAGAGAGATAGGGATATCAGACAGCACCGGAAGAATATCCGGTGCTGTTTATGCTATATAAATCATTTTTTATACAGGGGAGTTCGCTTATGATAAGTACTAAGAATTTGCATTATCTTGAAATAATGGAATATCTTGTATTTGTTGCTATGCACGTTATCTACTCGGCAATTAAGAGGGATCAGTCTGTTACGTGGCAGGTTTTCATTTATTCTGTGGGAATGAGCATCTTAGCATCGGCCTGCTTTATAGTAGTCAAAAATGAGTTCTACAGTCAGGTGTTCTTTGCCCTGTGTGTTATGTTTGGAGTTCATTTAATAGGTACGGCAATGGGCTCACTTGCATTTGGAATATGTATATTTATGGTTGCGGGAACCTTACTTTCCATATATGGAGAGAGAAAGCTTAATTATTATTATTTTGTTATAGTTAATATGACTATCTTTTTCGATCTGATAATGGAATATGATATTATCGTAAGCAAGGTTCCGATAGAGTTTTACGTTCTTATGATAATTGTCTGTGAAATTTATCTTCTTACTGAAAGCTATCTTGTTATGCTTTATCAGCAGAAGGTTGAGGAATTCCAGATACAGAATCAGCTGCTTAACCTTGCACAGAGAAGCAAGGACGATTTTCTTGCCAATATGTCACATGAGATCCGTACACCGATGAATGCTATAGTTGGCATGAGTGAGCTGATAATGAGAGAGGATACTAACAATCCTAAGATTGAACAGTACTGTCATAATATTCAGACCTCAGGGCAGAATCTTCTTGCGATCATCAATGATATTCTCGACTTTTCAAAGCTTGAATCGGGCAAAATGAATGTGGGCAGCGAACCATATTCGATTGCCTTAGCGGTTTATGAGGTTGTTAATACAGCAATGTTTCGGAGGGGCTATAAGGACATAAGTATTACTGTCGATATAAGTCCGAATATTCCCAAACTGATACTTGGAGACGAAATAAGAATACGGCAGGTACTGATAAATGTTATTACCAATGCAGTCAAATTCACTGAAAAAGGCTGTGTGTTTATTGACGTCAAATGTTATGACAAGGACGGCCGGAATTGGGTAAAGATAAGTGTCGAGGATACAGGTATAGGAATTAAAAAGCAGGATCTTGTTCATCTTTATGAATCATTTCAACGTGTTGATACGAAGAAAAACCGTTCGATAGAAGGAACGGGTCTGGGACTGGCTATTTGTAAGCAACTAGTTGAGCTGATGCATGGAACGATCAAGATTCAAAGTGAGTACGGTAAAGGTACTGTGGTCACTATTGATATACCGCAGAAGATAGTGGATTCTTCGCCAAGTCTTGTGCTTGAACGAAAGGATCTGGCGGTTATTACATTTGTCTCACCCAAGGGCGATGGCGCCGAGCAGAGACTGCATTATTTCTATAAAGCGGAAGATCATATGTGGGATGATCTTGGAGTGTCTAACATCAAATGCAGTAATATTGATGAATTAAAAATTGCTGTTGACAGTGGAAAATACACACACGTTCTTATTGATATAGAAGCCTATAGGAAAAATAAAAATTATTTGATAGATACTGCCGAAAAGCTCAAGGTTTTCGTATTATGCGATCCGAGATATACATATAATATCAACCCCAGAATATATGGTATAAATCTCCCGTTCTGTTCTGTGCCGGTGATATTAAATCTAAATGGCGAAAAGTATGTAAGTGACTATAACGGTAGTGAGAAAAAGGATATCACATATACCTTCCCCGGTGCTAATGTGCTCGTTGTTGATGATAATGATCTTAACCGAAAGGTTGCTGAAGGAATATTACATGTTTACAAGGTTAATTGTATGCTTGCCTCTAGCGGAAAGGATGCGATCAATATCCTCAATAATCACCCGGTTGACATTGTTTTCATGGATCATATGATGCCTGAGCTTGACGGAGTGGAAACTGTCAATATCATAAGGCAGACCGGCAATGAAGCATATAGAAATGTTCCGATAATTGCGATGACTGCCAATGCGGTCAATGATGTTAAGCAGATGTTTTTAAAAAACGGTTTTCAGGATTTTCTTTCAAAGCCGGTAAGTGTTAATGATATAGGAGTAGTGCTTAAGAAATGGCTTCCGGATTCGTATATTAAGTATCGGGAGAACGTGACTTCTGATAAGGATAATACAGCGGATGCTGCGGCGGGTGGCAGTGGTGCGGAAGGCATTGCAGATATTCCTGAAGTTGTTGGTGCTACGGGCAGCGCTACTGGTACTTCAGAAGATAGTAGTGCAGCGGATAGCGTTGTGAATACTTCAGAAGATGGAAGTGCAACTGATAGCGTTGTGAATATTTCGGAAGATGGTAGTGTTTCGGCTAGCGTTGAAGATATTGATGATGTAGAGGGCAGCGCTGCTGCTGACGATACAGATTATATGATTATAGATTCGAAGACGGCACTTGAAAATATTGGTGAGCAGCGGGATCTCTATAAGGAGCTTCTTGAATATTGTATAGAATTAGAGGACCAGCGCTGGAAGGATATACAGGATAAATTTGATGAAAGAGATTGGCCTGAATATACGATTCTCGTACATGCCTTAAAGGGCGGTATGCGAAGTCTTGGAGTAGAAGAACTGGCACTTGCTGCACAGGGACAGGAATATGCTTGTAAGGAGGGCAGATATGATGATGTGATCGCCGGACATGCCCCTCTTAAAGTGTTGTATGACAAGGCTCACAGGAGTATCGAACATTTCCTTGAAAGCTTTGAGGTGAGTTGAATTTATCAAGCTTGTGTATGACGGACGCACAGGTCTTACGGTATGCCGATATCTCACTTACACTGTCCGTATATAAGAGTTTGTAAGTATTCAGGTTAAGTACTTCCGGTAATACGCGACCGGCGCCGGACTCGACATCCTGTCTCGACGGGCCTTGCCAGACATCCGTGTCTGGCATCGCTTATATATTTACTGAATACCAACAAACTCTTATGAAAGCGTAGCGGATGGTAAAAATTTTTATTTGCTTGACCTTTGGTACAACTAGTCAAGCATAATCAAAATTTTTAACAGAGCGCACGCGATAATAACGAATAAAACAAACTGCAAGAGTACATAGTGTAGAAGAGTTTCGCTTAAAGCATTAACTCTGTAAATGCCAGTTTAGCGGATGTTCTGCTCATCCAACACTTTATTGACGGCAGAGAGCAATGCGCATACTGAAGCATCGATGATATCATTCTTGATACCGCAGCCCCATGTTGTTTTTCCATCGGGCATCTCAATTCCGACATAAGCACATGCCTGTGAGTTTGAACCCTGCTCTAATGCATGCTCCTCATAGGATGTGAGCTTGAATTCAACGTCGAAATGTTTCTTGATAGCAGTTGCTACTGCATCCAAACGTCCGTTACCATTTCCGTGATATTCTTTTAATACATCACCCCTCTTAATTGTAAGAGCGGTAGAAATTGTACCGTCCTTTTCCTGTACGAAATGGCATTCCTCCAATTTGATAACGGTCTTGATATTAACGTAATCCTTGTTGAAGATTCCAAGAATCTCCTCAGGAGATAATTCCTTGTGAAGATGGTCAGAAACGCTCTTGACAGCATATCCGAGATCCTCGCGCATCTTAGCCGGAAGATTGAAACCGTAGGTCTGCTCAAGTACGTATCCGATACCGCCTTTGCCGGATTGTGAGTTGATCCTGATAACATCGCCCTCATATTCTCTTCCAACATCATGAGGGTCAAGAGGAAGATAAGGAACGGTCCAATCGTGAAGGTTTTTATCCTCACGCCACTTCATACCCTTTGCGATAGCATCCTGATGCGAACCTGAAAATGCGGCAAATACAAGCTTTCCTGTATAAGGTGAACGGTCGTATATTCTCATTCCGGTAACTCTTTCATAAAGCTCTGCAACCTTAGGAAGCTCAGAGAAATCAAGCTTAGGATCGACACCATGTGTGTACATATTCATTGCAAGAGTGATTATATCTACGTTACCTGTACGCTCACCATTACCAAACAATGTACCTTCTATTCTGTCAGCGCCTGCAAGAACACCAAGCTCTGCATCAGCAACACCGCAGCCTCTGTCATTATGAGGATGAAGAGAGAGTATAACATTGTCTCTCATGATGAGATTCTTACTCATGTATTCGATCTGGCTTGCGTATACGTGAGGCATTGACATTTCAACCGTAGCAGGAAGATTAATGATAACCTTGTTGTCGGCTGTCGGTTTCCATACATCGATTACAGCGTTACATACCTCTAATGCATATTCAACCTCTGTACCGGTAAATGATTCCGGCGAGTATTCAAACTGATAATTGCCCCCATCCTTTTTGGTGAGGTCAAGCAGCATTTGTGCACCATCAGTAGCAATCTTTTTGATCTCATCCTTTGATTTCTTAAATACCTGTTCGCGCTGTGCAAGAGAGGTTGAGTTATATACGTGTACTATTGCGTGCTTACAGCCTCTTACAGCCTCAAATGTTTTTTCGATTATATGAGGTCTTGCCTGTGTGAGTACCTGTACGGTTACATCATCAGGTATAAGGTTTTGTTCTATAAGTGCTCTTAAGAAATCATATTCGGTTTCGGATGCAGCCGGAAAACCAACCTCGATCTCCTTGAAACCAACCTGAACCAACATTTTGAAGAATTCGATCTTCTCTTCAAGACTCATTGGTACGATAAGAGCCTGGTTTCCATCCCTAAGATCTACAGAACACCATGCAGGTGCCTTGTCAATGTATTCTTTCTTTGCCCACTCAAGAGATTGCTCCGGCGGCATAAAATAATTGCGTTTGTACTTAGTAGCGTCCATCATAATACAAATACCTCCTTATTGATTCATTTTGATACGATTGTCTTGTAACTTAAAAGCTGATCATTATGTATTATCTTTTGGCAACATTTCGATAGAAACATGCAATAAAAAAATCCCACGTCTCTATACTTTAAGAGACGCAAGACAACTTACGCGGTACCACTCTTATTCATACATAATATGTATGCACTCATTCCGGATACTAATATATCCTCCCATAAATAACGGTTGGGCTCCGTCCGTACCTACTGTTGTTATAACAACTCATTCAGCCGGCTGCTCAAAGGCGAGTTCAGATTCCTTCCGCTGTCACCTTTCACCAACCGATGACTCTCTGAAAACCTCCAAAACCTTACTACTCCTTGTCATAGCATTTGATCAGATAAAGATTATGTTGTTATTAATATACAAAGATTAACATATTGCAGGGAAAGTGTCAATCAAAAACTATTTTTACGGGGCATTTATTATATTATTGGCAAATCGATATAAAAGAATTATAATATAAGAATAGCTTGCAGACCTTACATTTTTGGTTAGAAGGAGGAAGGTATGTATCTTGTATTTGATGTTGGGGGAACATTTATAAAATATGCGTACATGTCAAGTGATGGCGACATACTAAAGAAGGATAAGATAAAAACACCTGATCCACGTTATAGCAAACCGGCAGATTTTGTTGAGACGCTTGGGACAATATATGATAAATGCATAGCTGATGAAAATGTGGAGGGGATTGCCGTTGCCATGCCCGGGCAGATTGATGTGGAGAGAGGAATAGTGTATGGAGGCGGCGCGCTTCCTTACCTGCATGAGGCGCATGTACAAAGCATGTTAGAAGAAAGGTGCGGGAGAGTTAAGGTTTCGCTTGAAAATGACGGGAAGGCAGCCGCTCTTGCTGAAGTGTGGAAGGGTAATGCAGCAGATGTAAAGGATGCTTATGTGCTCATTTTCGGGACAGGAATAGGCGGAGCTGTTATCAAGGACAGACATGTACATGTGGGTAAGCATTTACTTGCGGGAGAAGTATCATTTTCCATTGACATGCTTAAGTTTGAAGATGTGGATAAGGTTGTTCCGATCGAGGGAATGGGCGTTGTCGAATCCTTTGAAAAGGTACCTTATTTCTGGTCTTCACATGCATCGACTACGGCTTTATGTCACAGGTATGCAAAGCTTAAAGGGCTTGATCATGAGCAGGTTACGGGCGAGATGATATACCGTTTTTTAGACGAGGGCAATGAGGACGCGGAGAGGGTGCTTGAGGAAATGTATTTTAATATCGCAAAGCATTGTCTTAATCTGTATGTGGCATTTGATCCGGAGATTATTCTTATCGGAGGTGGTATCAGTGCCGAACCGAGATTTATTGAAGGTATCAAAAAATATGTTGAGAGGATCAGAGTGATCTCGCAGATATACAAAGATTTTAAGATAGATTTATGCAAGTTCCGCAATGATTCAAATCTGTTCGGGGCGCTGTTTAATTTCAAGCAGAAATACGGACTTGAGTAGATGTCAGTTTATAAAGACTTTTCGGAAATTGTTAAACATTTTATTAAGGCTTGATCAGAACGGAGGAGGAGTGTAGATGATCATTAAGAAAATGAAGAAATTACCTGAGGATTTCCTTTGGGGAGCGTCAACAAGCGCTTATCAGGTGGAGGGCGCTAATTTAACAAACGGTAAAGGTCCGAGCGTCCAGGATGTTAAGAAGGTGCCGGAGGGAACAAGTGAACTTGATGTATGCGCGGATTTCTATCACAGATACAAAGAGGATATAGCTCTGATGGGGGAGATGGGTTTTAAGACCTTCAGATTCTCAATTGCCTGGTCGCGAATACTTCCGGAGGGCGTTGGCGCCGTTAACAAAGAGGGCATAGATTTTTATAGTGATGTAATAGATGAGTGCCTGAAAAATAATATAGAACCTCTCGTTACGATGTTTCATTTTGACTTGCCTGCAGCGCTTGAAAAGAAGGGTGGCTGGAGCCGCAGGGAGAGTGTAGATGAATTTGTAGAGTTTGCTAAGATTTTGTATGAGAATTATGGAGACAGGGTTAAATACTGGCTGACAATAAATGAGCAGAATATGCTGACACTTGTAGGTGACGTTATCGGAACCGGGAGTACAGAGGGCGTAGAGAATAAGTATAAGAAGCTCTATCAGGATAATCACCATATGCTGCTTGCGCAGGCAAAGGCTATGAAGCTTTGTCATGAAATGTTGCCGGATGCAAAGATTGGTCCCGCTCCTAATATTTCCCTTGTTTATCCTGCAAGCTGCAAACCTGAGGATATGCTGGCTGCCCAGAATTTTAATGCGATAAGAAACTGGTTGTATCTCGATATGGCTGTCTGGGGACGGTATAATAATCTTGTCTGGACTTATCTTGAGGAAAGAGATGCGCTTCCGGACATTCTTCCGGGTGATATGGATATTATGAAAGCGGCTAAGCCTGATTTCATCGGCTTTAATTACTATAATACAGCGACTGTGCAATGGGCGGATGCTTCAGGTGATGTTAAGCTCGGAGACCAGCAATCCGGAGCAAAGGAACCGGGCGTGTATCAAAGCTTTGCCAATCCCAATCTGCTTAGGACGGAGTTTGGATGGGAGATAGATCCTATGGGATTCAGGGCAACTATGAGAGAAATGTATTCAAGATATCATTTACCTATGATAGTTACAGAGAATGGTCTCGGCGCTTACGATAAGCTTACAGAGGACGGCAAAATACATGATGAATACAGAATAGAATATCTTAGAAAGCACATTGAGCAGATAAAGCTTGCGGTATCCGAGGGCGTAGAAATGATGGGCTATTGTCCGTGGTCGGCGATCGATCTTGTGTCTACACATGAGGGGGTCGTAAAGCGGTACGGGTTCATTTACGTTAATCGTGATGAGTTTGATCTTAAGGATCTTGCGCGATACAGAAAGGACTCATTTTTCTGGTACAAGAAGGTTATAGAGAGTAACGGTGAAGAGCTGTAAAAGCAGAAGACAATAAAGGGGGCTTATTATGAGAAAAATAGTATCATTTTTGCTATTGGCAGGTGTCATTTTCATATCAACCGGCT
>OMSZ01000340.1 GCA_900313855.1 uncultured Eubacteriales bacterium | reverse complement strand
CTTAGATAATATGCTCTGTAACCATACACGGCATATTATTTAAGCGGCTTTTATAAACATTTAACCAAATAATATCATATATATTTTTATGGTGCCTGATCAAGTAACTGCTTCCCCTCCTGCCAGAAAATGCAATAGTCTATAAGACTTATGGAGGTGTTAGGATATTTCTTGATAAGACCCTCGCGGTCATAAACCTTTGAGCATACATCAGCCATAAGGAATCTTATCTCCCATATGATATCCTGTCTTGATCTATCATCCAGCATAGAGAATATATATCTGCTCTTATAAGGCAGATTTGCATATATATAATTAACCATTGTTTCAACAGAAACATCCTGATTCCTGTAATCATCAATAAGCTCAAAAACCTGATATTTCTCATCATTCGGTATTCCTGCATGTCTGGCGATAATCATAAGTATAAGTTCCTCAATATTGCTGTTCTGATAGCCGAATTTGTCAATATTGTAATCAGCAAACACATCCAGCAACATCTCAAAATGATGCCTAAGCTGATACTGCGGAAGTCCTGCGCAGTAATCTGTCAGCTCATCATGAATTCCGCTCTCCTCATCCCAATATAATAATGCATATACCCAATAAACAAGATAACAGAGCATTATCTCATCGATCTCTTCCTTTTTCCCCGTAAAATCAAAGGCTGATTTAAGCTTAGAGCCTAAGCTTTTGAAATCAGACTCACTAAGCGTAAGATCACTTATCAGCCTTATCTGCGGTATCATTTCTTCAAAATACGCCTTCATCTGCGGAAGATCAAACTTTTGTCCAGTCTCACTCATTAATTCTCCTCCTTACGCCCGGAAACACTGTCAAATGACCAAAACTATCAATTCCCAGAGCATAATATCATCACGACTTAAGTTATACAGGGAAACAGCTTCCCCCAACAAACTCTCTCAATATACTGTTATTAGGAATATTCTCTGAACTTATTCCCAGAAAATAATCCAAAAACTTCAATAATCTCTTAGCTTCCTGATACTCATCGCTGTCGCGTGGTATGGCAAAGAGCAGAGGCTCGACATGAGGCTTTATTACCGAAAGCTCATAGATCAGCGCTGAGTTAAACATCGCATCTGCCTCCTCCTGATAAGGGAAGATATAATGCTCTTCACCTCTTCTTACCGAGTCCCACATAGCGATCGTCTTAGCAGCGCTGTGTCCGCGCGTTCTTGCATCTCTTACTATTCTTCTGATAAGTCTTCCGTCCGTCGTAGCGATACGGTTATGCTCATCAACATTTAACTGGGTAAGCGCGCTTATGTATATCTTGAACTTGCTTTCATCAGGAAGTCTCTCTGACATTTTCGGGTTAAGTCCGTGAATTCCCTCAATTACAAGTACATCATGCTCCTTTATCTGCATCACATTACCCTTGTACTCGCGTTTTCCTTCAATGAAATCAAATGTAGGCATCGGAACCGTCTCACCATTTAAAAGTCTGACCATATCATCATTGAACTGCTTGACATCAACGGCCTCGATACATTCAAAATCGTAATTGCCGAACTCGTCCCTTGGGGTGTATTTTCTTTCAACAAAATAATTATCAAGAGCTATCGGATGAGGATTAAGGCCCATCGCCTTAAGCTGTATGCTCAATCTGTGAGAAAATGAAGTCTTTCCGGAAGAACTCGGACCTGCGATAAGGACGAATTTTTTATCCTCACGCTTGATCTGTTCAGCTATCTTTGCAATGTTTTTCTCCTGCAGCGCCTCCTGCACTAACATCATATCGTTGATCTGACCTGATGCTATTGTATCATTTAATCCGCCAACCGTATCCATACCAAGCATCACGCCCCAGTCATCAGACTGCTTTAAGACAGAGAAAAGCTTGTTCTGTGGTACAAATTCAGGAACCTTTGTCGGCTCGGTTCTGGTCGGCATCTGAAGTACAAATCCTTTTTCGTATTTGAAAAGGGCAAAATATTTAAGATATCCCGTTGACGGCACCATGAAACCGTAATAGTAATCCTCAAAGCCGTCTAAAATATACGCATTGGTATTAGACGCGCGTCTGTATTTGAAAAGCTCGACCTTATCCATTCTTCCCTGTCTTTCAAAACGATTGATAAGATCATAGGAAGGATATGTCTTCTTCTCGATAGGGATATTAAGCTTCACAAGCTCCTTCATCTGTTCCTCAATATCCTTTAGGAGCTGTTCTGTTACGTTAACACCCGAATTCTTGAACTCACAATAAAGGCCTTTACTAAGTGAAAATAAAACCCTTATCCTTCCAGAGATTCCGGTTCTCTTTGCAACATCCCTTGCCGCTTTCATCATAAGGAGTATCATACTTCTTTTGTAGGTTGCGCTTCCGACTTTGCTCTTTGTGGTTACAAAGCTTATCTGTGCATCCTCTTCAACAGTTTTAAAAAGCTCGCAAAGATGTCCGTTTCTGTATGCAAGCACTATTTCTCCGCCATCAGGCGATTTCCCATACTTTTTGGCTATCTCTTCTAAAGTAATTCCCTTTTCCACTTCATATACATTATTATCTACCGTAATTTTGATCATATACTTCTCCTTCCATCCCCATTGGTCAAGACTCGCTCGCGAGTCTTGCGCGCCGGAT
>OMSZ01000364.1 GCA_900313855.1 uncultured Eubacteriales bacterium | reverse complement strand
TTTCCCGAATTTTCTTTCTAATTTAGTCATGAAATCCATAATTTATATTCCCTTTGCCATTATTATTTCTGATACAAACCTATCACTGTTCTATTATACCAGTGTCATTATCGGAAGATGAAGTCTCTCCTTTGCTCTCATCCGTTTCATTGCTCTCACCGTCAGGCAAATCAGAACTGCCTTCCGGATTCTCTGTTGAATTCTCACCATCATCAACATCTGTAGGAGCCTCATTATCATCAACTGCCTCAGTTGCTTCTTCTGTAGTAACCGCCGGTTCTAACACCTCCGGTACCATTGTTATTTCATAAGTATCTCCTTCAAACTTATCCTCATAATACTCCTTATAACAGAATAGATATTCCGCCCTGTCTTCAACTATGAACAATATTGTTTTTGTCACAGTTTCATCTTTTTTAAGAGTAAAAATATTATCCATATATTCATCGAGACCAAGTTCGGTTCTTCCGTATCCGGTGATCAATTCCGAATTACTGTTCTCGCTGTAATCAAGAGTAAAATCAGATATGCTCATTGGCAGATCCTTATTATAGGTATTCTTTATCGTAACCGTTACCTCAAGATAAATCTGTGAAGGATCTGCAATATACAATCCGTCCTGAAACTGATAAGTATTGCATTTCTTAGCAGAATCAACTGTCAGATCAAAAAATACTGTTTTAACAGTTTTGCCCAATTCTCCTTCTATAATACCACCATAGCTTCTGCCATCATCAGATTTCATCGAACCATTATTATCCGGTCCTTTACCACATGCCATGCAGCAGCTTACTATAAGCAGCAGTATTAGTATTAAACTAAAATAACGCTTATTAATATATTGTTTCACTTTTGTACACATCCATTCCTATAACTTAAGATACTGTATCATACCAGGCCCTAATCCATCCGTAGGTCTTGCTATAAAGCCGTGTTTTTCATAAAAATGCTCTCTGCCCTTAGCACACATCAGGCAAAGCATCATATCAGTTTCTTCTTCGCCAAGTTTTTTTACAAGGTCTATTAAGGTTGAAAGAACAAGCGAGCCAACACCCTGCTTCTGATATTCCGGAATAACAATAAGATCCTGTATATAGCAGATAACCGCGCCATCGCCGACTATCCTGCCCATTCCGATCAATCTGTCACCGTCATATGCTCCAACCGTATATATACTGTTTGAAAGTGCCTTTTGCGCCTGTGTCTGTGAAAGAACCTTCCATTTGACTTTACTTCTTATTTCCAGGTATTCCTTAACACTAATTTTATCTATTAAAATATTAATCTGTGAGTTCATTGTAGTAAACCTTTTCCATGCTGTCTTTTAATTAACGGCTTAAACCGTCTAAATTCTTACAGGAACATCAAGATCATTAAGATATCTTTTGAGATCCATGATCTCTAATTCCTTATAATGAAACAAAGATGCCGCCAACGCTGCATCAGCCTTTCCTTTGGTAAGCGCCTCATAAAAATGTTCCTTATTACCTGCACCTCCCGAGGCAATTACAGGAACCGGAACCGCTTCACTTATCGCCTTTGTAAGTTCTATGTCATATCCGGCCTTAGTCCCATCACAATCCATACTTGTAAGCAGGATTTCACCCGCTCCAAGTTCACAAGCCTTTACAGCCCATTCAACGGCATCCAGACCCACATCAATCCGTCCGCCGTTCTTATATACATTCCATCCTGAATTATCTTCACGACGTTTTGCGTCTATTGCAACAACCACACATTGACTTCCAAACTTATCAGCCGCTTCACTTATAAGCTCAGGTCTGTTTATAGCAGCGGAATTAACAGATATCTTATCTGCACCTTCCCTAAGTATTTCCTTAAAATCATCTACCGTGCGGATTCCGCCTCCTACAGTAAATGGGATGAAAACAGTTTCGGCAACACGCCTTACCATATCCACAACTATATTTCTGGCATCCGAAGATGCTGTAATATCAAGAAATACAAGTTCATCTGCACCTGCTTTATCATAGGCTTTAGCAACCTCAACAGGATCTCCGGCATCGCGAAGATTAACAAAATTAATACCTTTAACAACTCTGCCTCCGGTAACATCAAGACAGGGTATGATTCTTTTTGTATGCATTATAAGCTCTCCTTTTAA
>OMSZ01000359.1 GCA_900313855.1 uncultured Eubacteriales bacterium | reverse complement strand
TCAGCCGGAGCCTCCTCAGTAGCTTCTGTAGCTTCTGTAGCCTCTGTCTCTGTTGTTGCCTCTGTGTCTGTTGACCCTGATCCACCACATGCAACAAGTGATGCACCCATAGCTAACGCAAGGGAAAGGGCCATAACTTTCTTTAACTTTCTCACAAAAAACCCTCCTTTTAAAAAAAGTGTGTGTGACTCCCGCCAATTGTTATTATAGTATTTTTGACGGGATATGTTTGAATTTCTCAATTCAACATAGGTACATTATAGGACACATTAGACAATTTGGCAAGTATTTTTTTATGTTTTCTTATTATTTTTTGTTCACATTGTCGGATTTGAAGAAATATCCATGGTTTTTACGCACAAATTTCAGACTATTTGTGCATTATTACATAAACTGTATGCCGATTCATTGGTAAATATTAATGATTACAGTATTATCAAGATCCGCTCTCGTCAAAAGCTACAATAAAATACTAAAAGAATATTTTTAAATGAAAAAATGCCCCAAAAAACAACATGTCCCCGTTTTACCGGAAAAACCGGTAAAACAGGGACATTTCACAAAAGATCATATTTTATTATTACTTAATTATCTGTAGTCTCTAAATTCATAACCTGACGTTTTCTTGCCATTTCATCACTCTCGAGATACTCATCATAAGTGGTCATCTTATCTATAAGTCCCGTATTCGTTATTTCCATGATACGGTTGGCCGTAGTCTGTATAAACTGATGATCCTGAGAAGAAAACAGGACAACACCCGGAAACTTTATGAGGCCGTTGTTAAGCGCCGTGATCGACTCCATATCCAGGTGGTTGGTGGGCTCATCAAGCACAAGGGTATTAGAACCCATGATCATCATTTTAGATAAGAGACATCTGACCTTCTCTCCACCGGATAAGACTTTAACCTTTTTGATACCATCATCGCCTGCAAACAGCATTCTTCCTAAGAATCCGCGGACATAGGTCGGGTCCTTTTCCTCGGAAAACTGCGTCAACCATTCAACAATAGTTAGATCATTGTCGAATTCCTTGGTATTATCCTTAGGGAAATAACCCTGTGAGGTGGTTACGCCCCACTTGTAAGTACCCTCATCAGGCTCCTCCTCACCGACTAATATCTTAAAGAGCATGGTTGTTGCAAGAGTATTAGGTCCTACAAACGCAACCTTGTCTTCCCTGCCTATTGTAAATGATATATTATCCAAAAGCTTTACTCCGTCTACAGTCTTGCTTATATTCTCAACCGTAAGAACCTCATTACCAATCTCACGGTTCGGACGGAAATCGATATAAGGGTATTTCCTGCTTGAAGGTCTCATTTCATCAAGCTGGATCTTCTCAAGTGCACGCTTTCTGGACGTAGCCTGCTTAGACTTAGACGCATTAGCGGAGAATCTTTGAATGAACTCCTGCAGCTCCTTGATCTTTTCTTCCTTCTTCTTATTAGCTTCCTTCATCTGTTTGATCATCAACTGGCTTGATTCATACCAGAAATCATAGTTTCCTGCATAAAGCTGGATCTTTCCGTAATCAATATCGGCGATCTGCGTACACACCTTATTAAGGAAATAACGGTCATGTGACACAACGATAACCGTATTGTCAAAATTGATAAGGAACTCCTCAAGCCACGCTATAGCATCAAGATCCAGGTGGTTAGTAGGCTCGTCCAAAAGAAGCACGTCAGGATTACCGAAAAGCGCCTGCGCAAGCAAAACCTTAACCTTAAGTGTATCCTCAAGTTCAGAAACCTGTTTATAATGATAATCAGTATCAACGCCTAATCCATTTAAGAGTGTCGCAGCATCACTCTCAGCCTCCCAGCCGTTCATCTCGGCAAATTCAGCCTCAAGATCAGCTACTCTCGCGCCATCCTCATCGGAAAAATCAGGCTTGGCATATATAGCTTCCTTCTCCTTCATAACATCATAAAGATGCTTATTACCCATGATAACCGTATCAAGTACCGTATAATCATTGTATTTGAAATGATCCTGCTGCAATATCGAAAGTCTCTCACCGGCATTCATAACAACATCACCCTTTGTTGTCTCAATCTCACCGGAAAGGATCTTCAAAAATGTTGACTTTCCGGCACCGTTAGCACCGATAAGACCATAGCAGTTTCCCTCCGTGAACTTAATATTCACGTCCTCAAACAAAGCCTTTTTTCCAAATCTCAACGTAACATTGTTAGCACTTATCATTGTTCCATTCCTTTCTTATTCCTTTTTAACTTACTGCAGCTCAGGATCAATAAGTATCGCTACCCTTTCAATCCTGTTCTTATCAACCGAAACCACCCTGAAGGTAATTCCGTCCTTCTTGACCGTCTCTCCCTCTGCCGGAAGATGATCAAGTAATTCTATAACATATCCTCCCAAAGAATCATAGTCCTCAGATTCTAACTTGATACCTGTCGAATCATAAAGATCAGATAATTTTACCGAAGCATCTATCTCATACTGTCTTTCCGAAACCCTGGTTATCGATTCAAGCTCATCCATATCAAATTCGTCCCTGATCTCACCAACTATCTCCTCGATAAGATCTTCTATGGTAATAAGACCCACGGAAATTGCATATTCATCCAAAACTATTGCCATCGAAACAAACCGAGTACGCATTTCCGCCATTATTGACGAGGTTTTCTGATACTCGTAAACAAAGAACGGCTCGCGCATAATATTTCTTACCGAAAATCCTGCGTTTTTACCCGTCTGATTCTGAAAGAAGAACAGGTCTTTAAGATAAACGATACCGATAACATTATCCTTGCTGTCTGAATACACCGGAAGTCTCGAATAATTCTCCTCATGAAATGCTTCAACCACCTCGTCTAGTGTGGCATCCACACTGATATACGCCATATCGGCACGCGGAACCATAACATCCTTAGCCATTGAATCTCCAAAGTCCACAACATTATTGATCATGGACTTTTCTTCCTTTTCTATGACTCCCTCTTCCTCGCTGACATCAAAGATCGTCCTTAACTCCCCTTCAGTCATTTTCTCCGTAGCTTCATCCTTATTAACCTTAAACAGAACAAAAATGATCCCGCATATTCCGTCAACCAACCAGATGATCGGAGTTAATATAACCATTAGCGGGGCAATAATGTGGATGTACACCATTGCGATCTTCTCACTGTACATAGTCGCAACAGTTTTCGGAGTTATCTCGCCAAAAATAAGAACTATAAGCGTTAACAGCCCGGTTGCAACTCCTATGAAGCTGTTGCCAAAAACCTCTGTGGTAAATGTTGTAGCAAGAGCAGACGCGGTAATATTGACTATATTATTACCGACCAGAATCGTACTTAACATTTTAGAAGGATTCTCAAGCACTCTCAAAACCTTGAAAGCCGAACGGTTCCCCTCCTCCGAAAGGGCTCTTAACTTATGCCTGTTAACTGTTGTAAGCGCTGTCTCTGCTGATGAAAAAAACGCAGATAAAATAACCATTATTACGATCGCAATCAATTGCATTACCGATCCGGGGTCCAAAAACGATCACTCTCCTTAATTAATAAATTTGACAATTCGTAATTGTACTTAATGAAGTATATATTGTCAAGCCTGCATTTAGAATAAGAAATGACACATCATATATGCCGCTTAACTTAAGACAGACTGTAATAACAAAACCAATTATCACTTCAGATAATTCTCTATCAAAACACCGTCCCATAATTCATCATTGCGATAATTCTTATCATTACCTACATATGAATCGAACAGTTTGTCATAAAGCTTCTGCCTTTGTGAAGCAGTCTCCTTCTGAACTTCATATTCTTTAATAGCATCAGCATGTTCGTCATCATCAGGATCTAAAAGCTTAACCACATAATAACCGTATTCACCATTGATCACTTCGGAAAATTCACCGGGTTTTAAATCCTTAACGGCATTCCTGTATTCATCAGAAATATCTTCATATTTCAACACCCGACTGACTCCCGTAACATTAACCGGCTCATCCTTTAGAAGCTCATTCTCATCAGAACCGTCCTTAACCTTTGAAAGAAAATCCTGCGCCGACTGCCTCATGCTCTCTATCTCATCGGACGATACCTTAAGCACCTGCCCGTCTTTATCTGTTTTGATCATGCCCGACTCATCATATATCACAGTCGGAAATGTGATCTGGAAAACTCTTATATATCTGTCATCGCCCTGAGCTTTTTTGTCATTTTCTTCACTATTCCCGCTGCTTTCTTCGCTGTTTTCATCGCCGTCTTCTCCGTATACCAAAGAGTCATCGATCTCCACGCCTATGGAAGAAGCATAGGAATTACTGCGAAGCTTAACCTCATAGACCTTTTCAATATCATTCTTCCCGATACCAAGCTCCTTTAATCTATCCTCACCATATTTCTCAATAAGCGCTTCCGCTCTTTCTGCCGCGCGCTCCTTATCCTCTTTAGAAAGCAGCTGCTTATCATTATCAGCCTCTTTATTAAGAAGAACCGAAAGAATTATGTCCTTCTCAAGGTCATCCTTATAATGTTCAGAATAAGTCTCACCATCTTCATAGACATCATTTAACTGCTCTGCGCTCACAACGCTATGCTCCATAGTATAAATGAACCCGTATATATCGACCTCTTTCTT
>OMSZ01000350.1 GCA_900313855.1 uncultured Eubacteriales bacterium | reverse complement strand
CCTGTAATTATTACGATTATTGTTTCTTAAAACCTTTGTATACTCCCCACAATTCTTGTATACAATCTACCTTTTATTATATAGCTTTTCCGATTTTTCTCAACCCATTTTTCAAATATTTTTTATCAAATTTTGTCTTTTTTTCTATACACTTTTTCTAATTCGCAAAAGCTCATTACAATGGTCAATAAATTCCAAGTACAACAAGATGCACTATGGGTATCATGCCTCAGACTACAGTAAAAATATTAGATAAAAGTGAGTCAATTATTATATTGACAGTTCTTGCAAGATGTTTCATTCCTATATGCCTCGTTTAAGTTTATTATACAGACTTCTTTAATCCAAATTGGATATATAATAACTCCCGATACTTAACATCAGTAGTAACTCTGGAAATATTTTTTTCCCTTCCGGCAGATATTAACTTCTTAATCAATGCAGCAAGAAGGTTTTCTCCTTCTTTCTTAAGATATTTCTCACGCATTTCCCATAACTTCGGTTTTCCCAATGTTACTGACATCGTATACAAGGTATCCTCATCAATATCTGCGTAATCCTTATCATTCATCAATATCTCACGCATAAGCTTTTTGTTTTCCCTACACCTCATAATCTTAAACAACTGCCACCCGGTAATCCGAGTGGCAATTATACAACAATTCATATTCACAATTTAATTATTTCTTAATCTTTAGTTCAAAATAAATTTTTTCACCATCTTGCTTCATATCGCATGCAAATTCTTCAAAGAAAGATCAAGTATCGGTGCAGAATGTGTAAGCGCACCGGAAGAAATGTAATCAACTCCGATATCAACAAGATTGGCAACATTCTCCTTAGTCACATTACCCGAGCACTCAGTCTCTGCTCTTCCATCAATAATCTTAATAGCTTCCTTCATGGTATCCTTATCCATGTTATCAAGCATAATTATATCAGCGCCTGCCTCAACCGCATCTTTAACCATGGTCAAATTCTCAACTTCAACCTCGATCTTTCTGACAAACGGTGCATACTCCTTAGCCATAGCAACTGCTTCCTTAACACCGCCGGCAGCACCGATATGATTATCTTTAAGAAGTATTCCATCAGAGAGATTGTATCTGTGATTATAGCCTCCGCCGACTTTAACAGCATATTTCTCAAATACACGCATATTCGGAGTAGTCTTTCTGGTATCAAGAAGCTTTGTCTTACTGCCCTTAAGAAGTACAGCGATCGAATGAGTATAGGTTGCAATTCCACTCATTCTCTGAAGGTAATTAAGAGCTGTTCTCTCTCCCTCAAGCAAAACCCTGATATCGCCCTTGATAACACCGAGTAGCTGCCCGTTCTTAACCTCATCTCCGTCTTTTGCCTTCATGTCAAATTCAGTCTTGTCATCAAGCAGCTCAAAAACTCTCTGAAATACAGATAATCCTGCGATAATACCGTCCTGCTTGCATATAAGTTCAACCTGTCCTAACTGATAATTCGGCATAACCGAATTAGTTGTGATATCTTCACTTGTTATATCCTCGCGAAGTGCCTGTAATATTAAGTTATCGACGTTAAGATTCATTAATTCTCTCATTTATAATCTCCTTTTATCTTTTCTATTCTTTTCCTGTCTGGCGCTTTAATGTCTCAAGCTCTGTCACATCATTGATCAGCGCAACTATTCCCTTAACCTTTCCATCATCATCAAACACCGGTTCCTTGCATATTTCAAGATATTCTTTGATGCCATCCTCATTCTCTTCTATCACATAGCGTGTACCCTTACCGGTAGAAATGATACGCATATCTGCCTCATAAGCCTTTCTGGCATTATCCTTATCTCTTCTAACCTCCATATCAGTTTTGCCCCTGATAGTCCAATTAGGATCTTCACCCTTGTTAAGATGTCTCCAATACTTCGTTGAAAAGATATATTTCGCCTCAGCATCCTTAAGGAAAATATTACATGGCAGCATCTTAAGCATATCCTCGATCTCATAAAATGTAGCCGAATCCTTTGCACGTATAGCGTTGTAAATTCTCTGCGACAATAACGGCCACGGACAGGGAGGCACAATGAAATCTGATATTCCCATCTTAAAGCATACCATATCCTCTTCAGTCGGTGGATTTGGTGATACTGCAATAATCGGAATCGATGCAAATCTGGGATCTGAACAGACCTTTTCGACATAGCTGTAATTACTCTCTCTCGCTAATCTGATATCCACGATCACAACCGATATAATATCGCTGTGTTCATCTAAAAATACAAACCCTTCTTCTTCCGTGTAAACAAGTCTCGTAAAATTATCTTTTGTTAACAGGCTGCAAAAATCCACATAATCCGGTCCTGCCGGAAGTACCATCAAAATGTTCTTCCCTTTGATCATTTAATCCCCTCCATAATCAAAATCTTCACATCACCCGTTAAATCCCGGTCTTACCTTCTCTCTCGCCGCATAGAAATATTCCTCTGCCATTTCCACGTAAGTCTTATCCGGTACATACCCTTCGCTGCTTTCCTTCTCAAAGTATTCCTCACACCATGAATGATCAGCGCTTACATAATTCTTAGAAATGTCCTCTGCTCCTCTCTTTGCCCACACAAGACTCTCAAGCAGTGAATTACTTGCAAGACGGTTTGCACCATGTACTCCGTTGCAGGCAGTCTCACCTGCCGCATAAAGCCTTTGCATTGAAGTACGGCCGTCAAGATCAACCTTGACACCACCCATGAAATAATGCTGTGCAGGAACCACCGGAATCGGTTCCTTTGTAATATCATAGCCCTGCTCTAAGCAAGTCTTATAAATATTAGGAAAACGCTTTTTAACCTCATCGGCATCTAAATGTGTAACAGACAACCTCACGTGATCCGTTCCTTCCCTGGCCATCTGCTCCTTAATCTTTTCGGTAAGCCTGTCCCTTGGCAAAAGCTCATCTACGAAACGGTTGCCATCCTTATCAAGTAATATAGCTCCTTCTCCTCTTACCGACTCTGATATAAGAAAACGTCTGCCGGTTATCTTGGCAAAAAGAGTAGTCGGATGCAGCTGTACATAATTAACATCCTTTAACTCTATATTATGCTTAACCGACAATGCCACCGTATCACCCGTTAAATGTCTGAAATTAGTGGAATGCTTGTAAAGTCCTCCAACTCCACCACATGCCCAGATAACATAGTCACTATATATTTTGACAATTTCTATATTACTATCCGCTGAGTCCAAAGCTATACCCTCATAACCGCTGTTTTCCTGTGCAGGCGCACCATCTTGTTCAACACCTGCGGGCTTAGCCTTCATACTATTATCATCACCGACATGAGAATTACCATCAATAGCAAGACCATCACATGCGCCATGTACATCATCATTGCGTGAAACCATAACGCCGAAGCATTCATTATCCTTCTCTAATATATCAACCATAGTTGTATGTTCAAATATAGATATATTGTCGCGTTCCTTAACTCTTGCAAGCAGCTTTGATGTAATTTCCTTACCTGTAAGATCCTCATGATGTAATATTCTTGAAGCGGTATGAGCCCCCTCCTTCGTATAGGTAAACTCACCCTGCTTCCTTTCGAACTCAACGCCAAAGTCTATAAGCTCCTTAATAATATCCTGCGAAGACCTGATCATTAATTCTACTGCTGCTCTGTCATTTTTATAATGCCCTGCGCGCATTGTATCCTCGAAAAACGAAGCATAATCATCTTCATTTTTAAGCACACAGATTCCTCCCTGGGCAAGGTATGAATCACACTCCTCCATGCTGCCCTTGGTGATTATCGCTATTTCTTTATCCTTCGGTAAATGAAGTGCCGCAAAAAGACCGGCAACACCATTTCCCACGATCACTATATCGTATTTCTTTTTCATTCTGTATTCCTCAACCAAATCAGGTTTTACTCATTAATATTAACAATCCTGTGCTTTACTAAAAGCACAAACTATCACTCGTCCTCTTCAACGGGTTTAATATCTTCATCACTACCAAGATCATCAAAATTCTCAAAAAGCACAGGTTCGGAAAAATCATAAGAATCAATATTGCCATACACCTTACGAACCTGTTCGTCCACCTCATCCTTAATCGGCTTAAGTTTTTCCACAGGAATTCCAAGAATCATTGAAACCTCATTAATATCAATCTTTCCCTGCAACATCCTTTTTGCAGCGTCAAGCGTTGCCTTATCTGTATTGTTCATGTTTTGTCACCCTTTCACATGCTTTTATACATTGTATCATAAGTTTAATTTTTTATATTAATCAGCATTTTATTTATAAACTTTTCAAATACTCCTCATTAACAGTAATGACTTTCTCCATTGAAGTACGGCTAGGTGCACCTATGGTCTCGCGTTTTTCCACGCAGGTCTTTAAGCTTATCGCCTCGTAAATATCATCTTCAAAAACAGGCGAAATCTTCTTGTACTCTTCGAGACTCATGTCATCAAGCGAAATATT
>OMSZ01000151.1 GCA_900313855.1 uncultured Eubacteriales bacterium | reverse complement strand
CCGTTAGACCTGTGCGTCCGTCCCACATCAGCTCGATAAACCCCGAATTTGAATGGGAAAAGAGATGGTGACAAATGTCACTATCGATGTGCTCGCAGTTGTGACAGATGACATCTCCCCAAACATGGGATTCTTTCGTATACTTAGCACATAAGAAAGAAATAAACTATCTTTACGGATAACCGTTAACTTAAGTTTAGTATAAGAAAGAGGTGTTATTATGGAAGGTAATAAGAAAAACAACAATCAAATTTCAACATTATTGTTGGTGGTAGGAGTGATCTTCATCCTGATAGCAGGAAGCATTTTCGTAACAACGGCGTGGCAGCATTTGTCGGAGAACGGAAAAAGGTTGATACTTACCGCAACTGTTGCTGGACTTTACGCAGTAGCATGGAAGCTTAGAGAAAAAGGTATTCTTACTAAGACAGAGCATGCGCTTTATTATCTGGCAACAGCAGGAACAGGGTTTTTAACAGTTTCATTTCTAGGAGGTTGGAGCACTATTGACGGATATTTAAGAGACGGAGCAGCAACAGAGTTTTTTAACAATTGTGATAAAGCAATGTGGGGTCTTATGGCAGCATCTATCGGAATAGGATACAGATTTTTCAAAGAGAAGAAGGCATGGGACTTCGGAATACTCACATTTATATTCATCAATATGTTCTTGCTTGTATTCGATGCAAATGTTGATGATCTTGCTGGTATAATTCCACTTGCCGGACTTATATTACTCGCAACAGTTCAGTATAATGATACAGGAAAGATAGGTTACAGAATAGCACAGAGTTTTGAATTCATAATTGTTAATTTCTATACAGTATATGAGCTTTATGACCATTTTTATAAAGTATGGGATATTGATAACGACATGTGGTGGGGATATATGACACTTATCGTACCGATAATTCTTATGATACTTCTTGAAAGAAAAGAGCTTGTATGGTTGACAATAGCAATTAACTGGTTCTGTGTATTAGTACAGCTTATGGACGGAATAGATGACTGGAATAGTGATACAGGGCTTTATGAGCTGGTACCATTTGCTGTAACAACGGCTGCTGCATTTCTTGTAATGTGGTATAGAGGCAAAGAAGAGCGCAACAAAAAACTGGCGATGGTTCACGGTATGATGATCGTACTTGAGCTTGCAACCTATGTTATTACGGGCACAGAGTGGTATCATAAGCTTAGTTGGGATATACTGTTTTATGCAGGAATGGTAATATGTGTCATGATAGCATTTATTCCGGCACTTATAGATTCGGTAGTTACAAATGATACAGCTAAACGCATATTAAAGACGATCACACTTCTTTTCATGGTAATGGCATCATTTTGCTTAGCACCTGTTATCGCACTGGAAGATTTTGAAATAGAGCTGATGAGTGTATTCTTTGGCGCAGGGATTGTTCTTTTGGGTAAGATTTGGTATGATAAGGCAAATGGTATTCGTACAGCACAGTTTGTTCTCACATGTCTGACATTGGCAGCGCTGCTTCTTCATAACGTAGATGTCGAGGGGCTTGGAAATCTTCTGTTCTTAGGAATAACAGGAATAATCATGCTGGTTGTTGCAGCTATGAAAAACCGCAGGGAGTATGTAATAGCTTCTTCAACGACACTTTCACTGTTGGCATTATACTTAACCAGAGAGTTCTGGCTTTCAATCGAGTGGTGGGTTTACCTGTTCGTAGCAGGTATCGTACTTGTGACTATAGCAGTTAAGAAGGAAAAAGAAGCGTAGGAATTAAGCACTTTAACAAAGGTGCATGGTTTGTACCGGAACAAATTATAGGCTGCAGAACGAAGTATATTAGCGGTATGAGATTATTATAGGCGGCATATATCATATGCCGGGGTGGTACAGGATGGAATTTGTTTTAGGAATTATTTATATAATGGTTGCAGGTGCAGTGCTTGTCAGCATGGTGGCACTGTACCTGTTAGGACCCGATAAACAATATAAGAAGATATATCTGGGATGCCAGGCCGCAGTTGTGGTCTGGTGCGTGTCCCAGATTTTTCTGCTGTTATCGTCTGATACGATTGAGCTTGCGGTGTCGTATGTTTTCGGTAATCTTGGTATTTGTTCGATAGGAGCGCTCTGGTATTATTTCGCATGTTTATATACAAACAGAAAAATGAGTACAGCAGGCAAGGCGCTTCCGGCAGTGGCTGCTTCTGTTCACTATATCGGTGTGATAACAAATCCGCTTCATCATATTTTTTATAAGTCTTTTGATATTGGCAGGGTTACGCGTGGACCGATGTTTTATACCAACGTTTTTGCAACATACTTTTTTGTTGTTGCAGGCTCGGTAATATTATATATGAATTTGACTGCGGATAAAATTGGTGATTCGGGCGTTGATTCGGAAAATGACACTAACGAAGATAGTGTCAAGAGTGACAGAGCAAGAAACGGTCAACTATTGATCGTGGCTTCTGTATTGATACCCGTATTTTTGAATATTGTATATCTGTCAAAGCTCTTTATGCTAACCTTTGATATAACGCCGCTTGGTTTCGGTATTTCGGTTATTCTCGTTATGTTGGCAACCATGAAATACAATTTTATGGATGTTCATAGAGAGCTTGCGATAACCAACGAGAAGCTGCTCTTAGAGAAGGAGAGAAACCGTATAGCCCAGCAGGTGCATGACACGGCAGGGCATACGCTTACTATGATACAGTCGTATATGAAGCTTGCCGAGATATCGAATGAAAAGGGAGAGAATAGTGAGACCGGCACATATCTTTCTGAGGCAAGAACCCTTACAAGTAACGGAATCAGGGAGCTTCGCGAGGCGATAAATGAGATGAAAAAGGGTGAGAGCTACGAGCTTGTGACAAAAGGTATAATGCAGCTTGCCGGACAGGTGAAAGAGATACCGGTGGAGGTCACGGTTAAAGGTGAGGATAGCGAAAAGTATTCACATCTTTCCAAGGTGTTGTATGACTGCACAAGAGAATCCATAACCAATACCCTCAAATATGCCAATGCTTCTAAGATGGAAATTGTTATTAAGTTTAAAGAGAATTCAGTTGATCTTATAATTAGTGATGACGGTGACGGATGTGATGAGATCAAGGATAATAATGGTCTTTTGGGAATAAAGGAGAGGGTTAAAAAGGCAGGCGGAACGGTTCGCTTCATATCGGAAAAGGGTGAAGGTTTTTTGACCCGGATAAATGTTGCTGTGAAAAAAGGAATATTTTAATTGTTTCTCATTGCGAAATAAATTATTATCTGATAATATCATAAAAGAAGGCATTAGAAGGTGATGCGCACCGCCTGATGCGGAACTAAGATATCACCACGGAGCCGACAGGCAGCGTGATGCAATATGTAAGGAGGATTAATATTATGACATTTGATGAACTTGTAAAAAAGCTTAAAGGTATGGCAGCTAAGGTTGATGCTACAGGAATGGATTTCCTTGCGGTACAGGTGGATATTACAGGAGATAACGGTGGAGTATTTTATGTTGAGGTCAAAGACGGTAAGGTCAATGTTGAGCCTTATGAGTACAATGACAGACAGTGCCGTTTGATCATATCAATGGACAACTTCAACAAGCTTATTTCAGGAAAGCTTGATCCGGTGGCAGCATTTACACTCGGAAAGCTTAAGGTTGAGGGAGATGTTGGCAAAGCGCTTGAGTTTGGTAAGCTTATCAAGAAATAATATATTGAATTAATCAGTTGTTTACAATAAAAATAGTTATTAAGAGCACACACACGATCAGTTCGTGTGTGTGCTTATTTATTAAAGACCTGCTTGACAAAAAGAATAAAATGGATGAAAATTATTCTAGAAATATCTGGCTGCAATTATTATATCGTAAGAAAGATGGTGTATTATGAGTTCGGCGTACATTAGAAAATTACTTAAAGCATTTAAGCAGTTAATGCTTGTTTTGGTTGTCCTTTGTATTTGTTTTGCAGGCGTAAAGGTTCAGGCAAAAAAACATAAACCGGGATGGTACATGAGCAAGAAGGGGCGCGTCTATTATTATGATGAGAATGGCGATAAAGTAACCAAGAAAAACATGCAGATCGGTAAAAAGTATTATTACTTTGATGAAAAGGGAATGCAGCATGTGGGATGGATCAAATATAAAGGACGCTATTATTATTATAATATAGCGCCGAAGAAGAAAGGATATCGTGTCTGCAGTAAAACAATTAACGGGATCAAACTTGATTCGAAGGGAAGAGCCGTCAATAATAAGGATAAAGCCCGAATATTGGCTGAAGCTAATACAATTGTGTTCTCAATTACTAATTTTAAAATGAATCAGAAAAAGAAGAACAGAGCCTGCTTTATGTATATCCGTGATAAGATGCAGTGGCGAAACCTTACCGGATTTAAGAGTGTTAAGAACTGGGACAGGTATTATGCATCATATGCTATTTTAAAGGGTTATGGTGACTGTTATTCCGGTGGGTGCGGATTTGCTTATCTTGCCACTGCAGCGGGAGCTAAGAAGGTGTATGCTGCATCTTCAGGCGGACACGGCTGGGCAGTGATAGGTGACAGATATTATGACCCTAACTGGTCATGGATAAGTAAGAGTGTTGATAAATGCTTTGCTGTTCCGAAATCCCGTTGTGGTTACGGTGGAACACCTAATTGGGCAAAAAACGGGAAATATATAAATCGGGTTGATTAAACTGCTGTTGGAAAGGATAATATGAATGAGTGTGATCAAGGTACTTATAGCGGATGATATAATGATATTAAGACAAGGTCTTAAGGCGGTGCTTGAGCAGGATGAAGAGATTAATGTGGTGGCGCTTGCGGAGAATGGAAAAGAAGCCTTCGAGAAATCTAAGGTGTATAAGCCGGATGTTGTTTTGATGGATATGAGAATGCCTGATTATGATGGAGCCTACGGTATCAATGCGATCAAGAAGGAGCTGCCTGAGGTTAAGGTGTTAGTGCTTACAACCTTTGATGACGCAGAGACAGTCGACAAGGCTTTGATGAGCGGAGCGGACGGATATCTTTTAAAAGAGATGGAGGATGCCAAGGTTATCGCTTCCGTTAAGAGTGTATATGGTGGAATCAATGTATTCGGTGATGGAGTTTATCGTTCGATGATGAGCCGGTTAAATAGTGGCGATATCATGAAGGCTTCTGCCAAAGAGAAGAATGATAATGACGATGATGAGGTTTCATTTACCGACAGAGAAAGAGATGTGTTAAGACTTGTTGCTGAAGGTTATGATAATAAAGAGATTGCAGCAAAGCTGTATCTTGCCGAAGGAACGGTGAGAAATCAGGTCTCAAGACTGCTTGATAAGCTTGCATTAAAGGACCGCACACAGCTTGCAGTATATGCGGTCAAGCACGGACTTGATGAGTAAGTATTTATTATATTCTAAAGGGGCATATCATATGATATGCCCCTTTATCTGATTTATAGATCAATAAGATTATAAACTCTAAAATATTCTATTATTCGGCACCTTCTCCGCCGCCGTTATCATTTCCACCGTTATCTGCACCGTCGTCTGTGTTACCATCAGTACTAACATCGGCAGAGCCGTCATCGGTATTACCTGTTGAGGTATCGGTGTTATCTGCATCATCACCGGTAGATATGCTTGCACTTCCGCGCTTTATTGACCACATTGTGGTGATCTGTGAGCTCAATCTCTTGTAATCCCAGCCGACCTCGCTTCTTGCTTTGCTTGAAGGATCGTTGACATAGAATAATCCGTTTCTGAATTCTTTGATCACGATAAAGCTCTTGTCTTTGGTAAAGTCACCGGAGTTAACTTCGCATATGATAACATTACCCTCATCTAATGCGGCAATAAGATTGTCCTTGTTCATATCAAGCTCTGCGGATTCTAAGCCTAATTCCTCGGCACCCTCTGTCATGAGCTTTGTATCTGTATGTCCGTCTTCATCAAGATATCCCTGCTCCATACTGAAATCTCCGATGATTATAGGATTCTTGCTGCCGTCACCGGTAAGATATACATAAGCCATGGAAAGACAGGTAGGAGCTGCGCCATTTAAACCTAAAACAGTTTGGCCATAATCTGCATAAGCCCACTGTGAATCATATTGTAAGAAAAGAGGTATCTGACTGGTATCTGCATCAATAGTAAAATCTCCGTTGAAAGGAATGCTGATCTGAGCGGGATAGAACAGAGTAAAGTCTATCAGCTCGGAATTAATAGCAAGATGCTGTAGCACGATATCAGGATATACGGCCTCATTTTCAACAATGTTCTTTATGTCGGAATTGGTTTCGGCCTGTGCCTTAAGCATGTTAAGCGCATCCTCTCTAGACTCCGGAAGCTTTTTGGCGATTATCGCCTCGTCAATCTGTGCCACAGGTTCTTCGGTAGTTGTAGCCTCTGTGGTCGTAACCTCGGTAGCCTTTCTGTGATTCTTGCTGGCGTTTTTGATAAGGACGCCGATTCCTGTAAAGATTTTTACGATGATAACAATTACAAGTATCGCAGCGGCGATCAAGAGAGCACATCTTATGATAGCCTGGCGTCTTCTTTCGCGCATTCGCTTTTCACGAAGCATCTTCTTTCTGCGTCTTGCCGCCTTCTCGCGTTTCATATCTTCAATTTCTGCAGGTGTTGGTTCGCCGCCTAATGCATTAAGTGTATTCTCAGTACTCTCTGCGAAGCTTTGTACCATATCAGCTGGTCCTGCAGAGGAAGGTGGAAAACTTACATAGGCTTCGCCAAGAGGCGGAACACCTTCTATCGCTTCATTAGCTTGTGGAGCTTTCGGTGAAGCTTCGTTGTAACCGGCAGCCTCCTCATATGAGTTGTTCCTAACCGGAATGTCAATTCCCTGAAAACTCATACCGGGATCATTAGTATATCCCCAATCGCTGCCTGTGGCACCATCTGCCGCAAAAGAACCTTCAGTACCCGGAGGGGTGTCCATATACTGTTGATCGTAACCCGGTTCCCCTTCTGCATTATAGTTTCCGTTGTTATTATATTCGTCCATATCATCCCACCTATCGTTAGTAAATAGTTGTTCGTATACAACATCTAGTATAGTATAACACGAATTAACAAAAAGACATAGTAAAAATCGAAAAAAAATGTTAAATTATTATTTATGAGTTACAATTCACAGTCACGAACAATAGCAGCTAAGTTGTGACATATGCTTTAGCAGATGGTTCGTGGCCTGTAAATGTGGAGTTTAAGTGAATAGTAACGTTAAAGACAATAAGTATGAAAGGATAAAGTATAGTGAATTATAAGACAGGTTCTCTATACAGGGTGGATAAATGGGACTTAACGCTACGCCATCGGCAAACAGGATCCATATAGGTTTTTTTGGACGCAGAAATGTCGGGAAATCGAGCCTTGTAAATGCTGTTACGGGACAGAAGCTTTCAGTCGTTTCCGATACTAAGGGTACAACTACAGATCCTGTATATAAAAGTATGGAGCTGTTACCGCTAGGACCGGTGCTGATCATAGATACTCCCGGCATTGATGATGAGGGAGAACTGGGGCATTTGAGAATGGAAAAGACAAAGCAGGTTCTTAATAAAACCGATATGGCGGTGCTTGTCGTTGAGGCAGGACAGATTATCGGAGAATATGAAAAAGAGCTTAAACGACAGTTTGAGATCAGGGAGATTCCGTACCTTATCGTATGCAATAAGTGCGATCTTATGGATAAAGGGAAGAAAAATACGGTTGTGAATGCTGTTTTTGAAGATGATGATCTGAATGCGGATGAGAGGATGGATTTAGGTGAGAATTTAACTTCGGATAAAAAGCTGGCTTTCGATAAGGAGTTTAACACAGAAAAAAGTATGGGTTCCGAAAAGAAATTAACTGTGGATAATATGTTGTATGTGAGCAGCAAGCAGGGAGAGGGGATAGAGGAACTTAAGAACAGGATGTCTGTGCTGATCAAAGCAGAAGATATAGATAAAAAAATAGTCGGAGATCTGATAAAGCCGTTTGATACAGTTGTGCTTGTAATACCTATCGACGCATCCGCACCAAAAGGAAGACTGATACTGCCCCAGCAGCAGGTTATAAGGGATATACTTGATGCAGGCGGGATATGTGTAACCGTAAAGGATAAGGAGCTTGAAGGTGCACTTGATAAGCTTGGAACAAAGCCGTATATGGTCATTACAGACAGCCAGGCATTTGGAGAGGTGTCGAAGATAGTTCCGAAGGATATTTATCTTACATCCTTCTCAATACTGATGGCAAGATGGAAGGGCTTTCTTAAAACCGCAGTTGCAGGGGCATATAAGCTTTCGGATATTCATGATGGTGATGAGATACTGATCTCTGAGGGCTGTACGCATCACAGGCAGTGTGAGGATATAGGAACAGTTAAGCTGCCAAAACTTATAAGTACATTTTCAAAGGCTGAACCAAAGTTTACATTTACATCCGGAGGAGACTATCCGGAGGAGCTTGGAAAATATAAGCTCGTTATACAATGCGGCGGATGTATGCTCAACGAAAGGACGGTGCGCTACAGGATGAAGCTTGCGGCTGAACAGGGAATTCCATTTACCAATTACGGAACGGCTATAGCGTATATGAACGGCATACTTGAAAGAAGTGTAGATGTGCTTAAGGACGAACTGTGATATCAGCGCATTATGGATGAAATTAAACGCGGTCAAATTTTGTTTTTGGTAATAATAGTGGTGTGCGATATGAACGGACACAAGATGTTGTAACCCTTGAATATTAAGGAGAAAACGTTTGCCACAAGGCCTTAATTTTGATACAATGATAAGACTGATGACTTAACATTTAAGATATTTTAGCACTGTTGTTTGACTTGACCGGATAAGATGAACTGAACGGATAAAGTTTAAGATACAGAAAAGTTCGTACACAGTAGGAGGAAATATTGATATGGAGACTATCGCTGATAAGAGCAGGACGAAGGAGATAATTGAACGTCTGCAGACTATAATGGATGGAGCATCACCTGTACCGTTAGCTTCCGGTAAGGTAATGATATATAAAGATGAGGTACAATCTCTGTTAACTGAGCTTGCGGGGCAGATAGATATGGAGCTTAAGACCTATCATGAGGTCAACGACCGCAGAGGTAAGATTATCAACGAAGCAAAGAAAGAGGCTGAGAAGATCATATATCAGGCGGAGCGTTCTGCAAGCCGCATGCGTGTCAATAAGAGAACTACCAATGTGGATCCGGTTGATTTCTCCATGCTCTCACAGGAGGAGCTTGACGAGCTTGACAATGCCAATGAGATATACGGAGCCTCGCTCATTTATACAGATGAAATGCTCACCGAGGTGTCTAAGCTTATATCTGATACCTATGAGAATATGAAGAATGATTATGAGATAGTCCTTCAGGCAATGCAGGAAAAGATAGATACACTTGCGGCAAACAGAAAAGAGCTTATGGATGGCTTGTCTGATATGGATGCAAAGGACAGGAGCCAGCAGATATTAGAGATTGGTCAGCTGCTTTCTAATGAGCTTTATAATGCAAGAGTAAATGGCCGTCGGAATCCTTATATGTATGACGATGGAAGTATACAGCTTACATTGGATTTAAAGACTGAGCAGGAGATAAGAGCAGAGGAGGCTGAGGCTGCTGCTATGCTTGCGTTAGATAATGCAAGGCAGAAGGAATTAGAGGCTGATGAGGCTAAGGCAAACGCTAAGGAGGCTGAGGAAGCGCTTGCGAAGATGAAGGAGGAGAGGGACAAGCTTAAAGAGGAGATGTCCCGTTTGAAGGCTGAAACGGCAAATGATATAGAGGCAGCTAAAAAGGCTGAGGCGGTGAAGAATGAAGAAGCAGCAAAAAAGGCTGAGGCGGTGAAGAATGAAGAAGCAGCAAAAGAGACTGAGGCTGCAAATGATAAAGATGCTGTAAGAGAGTCGCAAACTGTAAAGAATGTGGAAGCAGCTAAGGTGGCTGAGGCAGCAAAAGATACAGAAACAATCAAAGAAAACGCAAAAGGAGAGCCGGCATCGGATGATGACGAGGAGTACGAGATCATTTATGTTACCGAGGATGAGCTTGAGGAAGGCGAAGAGTATGAGATAGAATATGTTGATGATTATGATGAGGAGTTCGAAGAGGCTGCTGATGGAAAAGGCAGTATTTATGGGCAGAAGAAAGAGGAACCGGTGAAAGAAGAGCCGGCAAAGGAAGAGCCGGTGAAAGCGGAGCCAGTGAAAAAAGAGTCGGTGAAAGAGGTGCCAGCGAAAGAAGAGCCGGTGAAAGAAGAGAAAACTGCCAAGGCTGATGAAAAAGCGCCGGAACAAAAGCCGAAATATGTCCAGGAAAAATTCTCGTTTGATAGTGATGAACAAATCAGTGTGGAGACAAAGCTTGAGCAGAAGGAAGATGCCTTTGAGGGTGTTCCGATGATACCGCATTTTGTTAAATCCGAAAAGATCGCGAGTGTGCCTTCCGAGAAGGTGGCTAAGATGGCAAGTGCTATTACAACTGACAAGAGATACAGCGGACTCATAAGCAGAGCGGTTGCGGAGCGTGAGAAGAAAGAGGAAGAAGCTGCCGTAACGGTGGAAAAAGCTGAATTTGAGATTACTGAATTCTGATATTGGGGGATATGATGGAATACAAAGTATTTAAGAGAACTATTAATTATTATGAGACTGATAAGATGCAGGTGGTTCATCATTCCAACTATATAAGGTTTCTTGAGGAGTGCCGTATGGATTTTTTAAGGCAGTTAGAGCTTGATTATGATAAGCTGGAAAAGGCCGGAATTATGATACCGGTGCTTTCCGTAAGCTGTAATTACAGGACTCCGGCAAGATTTGGAGAAACGATTTGCATCGTGCCAAAGCTTACAGGCTTTCATGGCGTTAAGTTTTCCATGAGTTACAAAATATATTCAGAGGATTTTAAGGAGCTTCACAATGAAGCGGTAAGCGAGCATTGTTTTGTGGATTTTAATTTCAAGCCGGTTAGACTTAAAAAGGAATTGCCGGAGGTGTATGAGAAATTAAACAGTCTTGTCGGACAGGAATTGATAAGTATATAAGGATTAATAAAGCCGGAAGGAAGAGATGTTTTCTTTCCGGCTTTTATTATTGTATGGAAGCTATGTGATCGGTCTTTTTGTAAGTGTGATAAGGCATTCGATGGACATACAGTATGGATTATATGAAAATTGCACAAAAAATAAGGCGTTAATTACCCAAAATTCATAGTTAAAATGAGAAAAGTACCAAAAATTTAAAAATATGTGTAAATTTGCATAAAAATTGTTTTAATTTAACACCTTTAATGATATAATATACTACATATTCATGCATAAAGGGGTGACATTATGATTAAGAAAGAAATGATAGCCATGCTATTAGCGGGTGGACAAGGCAGTCGTTTAGGCGTATTGACATCAAAGCTTGCCAAGCCTGCCGTTGCTTTCGGCGGAAAGTATAAGATAATCGATTTCCCGCTTTCTAACTGTATCAATTCAGGAATTGACACAGTAGGAGTGCTGACACAGTACAGACCGCTTCGACTCAATCAGCATATTGGAATCGGTATTCCTTGGGATTTGGATCGCAATATCGGTGGTGTAACCGTACTTCCACCATACGAGAAGAGCGAGAACAGCCAGTGGTATACAGGTACAGCGAACGCAATTTATCAGAACATCGAGTATATCAAGCATTATAATCCGGAGTATGTTCTTATCCTTTCGGGAGATCATATATATAAAATGGATTATGAGGTGATGTTGGATCACCATAAAGCTATGGGAGCTGATATTACATTAGCTACATACGAGGTGCCAATGGAAGAGGCAAGTCGTTTCGGTGTAGTTATCACAGATGATGAGGGAGTTATTCAGGAATTTGAAGAGAAGCCTGAAAAGCCTAGAAGCAATAAGGCGTCAATGGGTATATACATCTTTAACTGGAGCGTTCTTAAGGATGCTCTTGAGGAGCTTAAGGATGTACCTTCCTGTGACTTTGGTAAGCATATAATTCCACACTGCCATGAGAATGGTTCAAAGGTTGTCGCTTATGATTTCAAGGGCTATTGGAAGGATGTAGGAACTCTCGGTTCTTACTGGGAGGCTAATATGGAGCTTGTGGATATTATTCCTGAGTTCAATCTCTATGAGGAGTTCTGGAGAATTTATACAAAGAGTGATATTCTTCCGCCGCAGTATATTGATGAGGCAGGAAAGGTTACTGAAAGTATAGTGGGTGAAGGAACAGAGGTATATGGCGAGGTAAGCCATTGCGTTATCGGTTCCGGAGTAACCATCGGCAAGGGAGCAGTTGTAAAGGATTCGATCATTATGAATGGAACCGTTATCGGTGAGGGCTCTATCGTTGATAAGGCGATCATAGCCGAGAACGTTGAGATCGGAGCTAACTGTGATCTTGGTGTCGGTGAGGAAGCACCTAACGAGAAGAAGCCTAACATTTACTCTTTCGGACTTGTTACTATCGGAGAGAATTCTATTATTCCGGAAGGGGTTAAGATTGGTAAGAATACCGCAATCTTTGGACCTACTGAAAAGTCGGAATATCCGGACGGATTACTTAAGAGTGGATCTAGTTTAATAAAGGTAGGTGACGAAGCATGAGAGCAATAGGAATTATTTTAGCAGGCGGTAACAGCAGTAGAATGGGAGAGCTTTCAGCAAAGCGTGCAGTTGCAGCAATGCCGGTTACCGGAAGCTACAGGGCAATCGATTTCTCCCTGAGTAATATGACTAATTCCCATATACAGAAGGTTGCTGTATTTACACAGTATAATTCACGTTCGCTGAATGAACATCTGAATTCTTCAAAATGGTGGGATTTCGGTAGAAAACAGGGTGGACTTTATGTATTTACACCTACCATTACAACAACAAACAGCTATTGGTATCAGGGTACAGCCGATGCGCTTTATCAGAATATCAGCTTTTTGAAGGAAAGCCATGAGCCGTATGTAGTAATAGCAAGTGGTGACGGCGTTTATAAGCTTGATTACAGCAAGGTGTTAGAGCAGCATATTGAGAAGGGCGCGGATATCACGATCGTTACAACGGATATCAATCCTGAGGATGATGATGTAAGCCGTTTCGGTGTTGTTAAGACCAATGACGATATGCAGGTGATCGATTTCGAGGAGAAGCCGTTAGTTGCACAGACACAGACAGCTTCGATCGGAGTATATGTTATAAGAAGACGTCAGCTTATCGAGCTTCTTGAGGCTTGTGCTAAGGAAGGTAGAACAGATTTTGTTAAGGACATCCTTATCCGTTATAAGAGCGTTAAGAAGATATATGCTTACAAGATGGATTCGTATTGGAGAAACATCGGAACTATCGATTCATATTACAAGACTAACATGGATTTCTTAAAGAAGGATATCAGAGATTATTTCTTCCGTCAGTATCCGGATGTATATTCTAAGGTGGATGATCTTCCTCCTGCTAAGTACAATGGTGATGCCGTTGTTAATAATTCGCTTATCGCAAGCGGATGTATTGTCAATGGTACGGTTGAGAATTCTGTATTGTTTAAGAAGGTATATGTTGGTAATAATTGTGTGATCCGCAATTCTATAATTCTTAATGACGTGCATATTGGGGATAATTCGGTTATTGAGAATTGTATTGTGGAGAGCAGGGATACATTACGTGCGAATACAATTCATACAGCAGATCCCGGTCAGATCAAGGTCGTTGTAGAGAAGAATTTCCGTTACGGACTGTAGAACCTTTTCTGGAGATAATGGGTTGGTTATCAAAGTTGTTTGCTAAGGGGTTAAGCAAAGATGGTTTTGATAATGAAGTGAAGATTGCATAATGCAAAGGGGAGTAGCAGAATGAATATTACAGATATCAGACTTAAAAAAGTTGCCAAAGAAGGCAAGATGAAAGCTATTGTTTCAATTACATTAGACAACGAATTCGTTGTTCATGACATTAAGGTTATTGAGGGTGAAAAGGGGTTATTCATCGCAATGCCGAGCCGCAAAGCTGCGGATGGTGATTATCGGGATATAGCACATCCGATCAATCAGGAAGCAAGAGCAAGAATCCAATCATTGATCCTTGCTGAATATGAGAAAGCAATGGCTGAGGAAGACACAGCAGAATAAGCGTTTTTAGAGGGGGAGCAAGCCGGGGACGAAAGTTTCCGGCTTGTTGAGCTTTAAGTTTATGTTTGAGAAAGCGGTGCATTAATGTCTAATAATCTGGTTAAAAGAATAATCAGGAATATATATACGTTTTTAAGTATTGCTCTGGCGTTTTCATCAGCAATATGGCTTTGGTATTGGAATGTCGGTGTCGGTTGGGACAAAGGCTATTTTGGTGTGCGTACTTTAGCTACGGTAGGGCTTTTATATTGTATTGTTTATCTTTCGTTTTCTAAAATGTACAAGGCCCATAAGATAGGCGCCTATCATCTTATGGAGCTTGCATTTTCACAGTTATTATCCTTTGGTATATCTAATATTGCTTTATATGTTTCGGCGTTCTTCTGGTTTCATAATTTTCACAGACTGCAGACCAGATTGTTCGTGCTTGCTTATGCGGTTCAGATGTTTATCATTACAGTGCTTACCTTTTTCATGAACAGGCTTCATGCAAGGTTTGATGAGCCACACAGGGTTGCGATCATTTACGGTGATGAAACGTATTGGACACTTCTTGAGAAAATGAAGGCATACCCGTACAGATATCGTATTATGGGCTGCCTTGAACAATATAGTGATGGGTATGAGATGTATAAGGTATTAAAAAGATGCCATGATATTTATTTGTACGAGGTTGATCAGGAGATTCGTGAGGCGATCTTTTTATACTGCAGTAAAAGGAATATAGATATTCATTATTCCATATCGATAGCGGATATTAACGTCAGGGGATGCGAGGTATCTACCTTTTTCGATACGCCATTTTTACGAAACAGAAGAACGGATGTAGTGTGGTACTATCCCATAATTAAGAGATTGTCAGATATAATACTCTCGTTAACCGGTCTATTGATAGCTTCTCCTTTTATGATAATTACGGCTATGGCTATCAAGATAGATGATGGGGGAAAGGTTTTCTACAAACAAAAAAGACTGACTAAGAATAAAAAGGAGTTTTATATATACAAATTCCGCAGCATGAAGGAGAATTCCGAAGCCTATGCCAGATTAGCATCAAGCGATGATGACAGGATCACAAAGGTTGGGCGGATCATCAGAATGTTCCGTATAGATGAGATACCTCAGTTATTTAATATATTAAAGGGTGATATGACTATTGTGGGTCCCAGACCTGAAAGACCTGAGATTGCCGATGAGTATGAGAAGGAGCTTCCGGAATTTGCAATGAGACTTAAGGTAAAGGCTGGACTTACGGGATATGCGCAGGTTTATGGTAAATATAACACAACGCCGCTTGATAAGCTTAAGCTGGATCTTATTTATATATCCCAGAGGTCGGTTATGATGGACTTAAAGATAATGTTTTACACGGTTAAAATACT
>OMSZ01000358.1 GCA_900313855.1 uncultured Eubacteriales bacterium | reverse complement strand
TGTTACCGGTACTTCTGCTTTTTTTATTATCTGCATTATTATTGCCGGTATTCTTTTTCGATGTTTTAGTTTCCTTCTTAGTCAAAATATCATTTCCCTTCCGTCTAAACATTAACAACATTCTACATAATACAACAAATAGTAATAATAATCAAATCATATAAATAATCTACCTTAAAAATAAAAAGATGAATTACACTCCTTTTACCAGTGTCCAATCACCTAAAAAAACACAAAAAAATAAAGCTAGCGACGGGAATCGAACCCGTGACCTCCTCACTACCAATGAGGTGCGCTACCGACTGTGCCACGCCAGCTTGTCTATACGACTTGTCTATAATATCAGAATATAAATAATTTGTAAAGTGATTTTTTACAATCAAACGTCAACATTATCAGACATCAACATTATCATACATCAGCATTATCATACTTCAGCAAACATCAGTCCTGCATCCTCTGTCTTACTATCTCATAAGCAAGAACTCCTGTTGCTACTGATGCATTCAGAGAATCAATATCCCCCTTCATGGGAATTGAAGCTATATAATCACATTTCTCCTTTACCAAGCGGCTTACTCCGCTTCCCTCATTACCGACAACAAGACCAATCGGCCCGGTAAGGTTATGACGGTACATGACCTCTCCATCCATGTCCGCGCAGACAAACCATATTCCTTCCTTCTTAAGATCTTCTATCGTCTTGGCAATATTAGTCACCTTTGCGACCGGTGTGTAATTGATAGCACCGGCTGATGCCTTGACAACCGTTGCAGTAAGTCCTACAGCTCGCCTTTTCGGAATGATAACACCATGCGCCCCACAAAGATTAGCTGTTCTTATTATCGCTCCGAGATTATGAGGATCTTCAATCTCGTCAAGGATAAAAATAAATGGTGCCTCATCCTTATCCCTTGCCGCTTGTAGAATATCCTCAACCTCTGCATATTCATAAGCTGCCGCCATTGCAATAACGCCCTGATGCTTACCGGTCTCTGACATCTGGTCAAGACGTTCCTTCGTAACATAATTAATGATCGAATCCTGTTTTCTGGCAAGCCCCTTGATGGTGTTGACTGCTCCGTCATGGCATCCGTCCAGAACAAAAAGCTTATCTATTGTTTTTCCGGAACGAAATGCCTCCATTACAGCATTTCTTCCTTCTATCGTATATTCTTCATATCTCATAATATTAACTATTATCAGTCGCCTGATCCATCCTCCTCATAATCCGAGTTATTAGAACCTCCGTCTATTACCGTGAAGCTTGCGATATCTTTACTGACACTATCTTCGGCATCATCCTCCCACTCGGAATTATCCTTCTCGACATCAGCTGTTTCCATTTCTTCTTCGGGAACATCCGTTACTTCTTTATCATCAGCCGAAATATCGGTATTAACTCCATTATCATCAGATGCATCTGCATCCTGATTATTTAACACATCAAGAGCAAGCTTTACTATATCGAAAAGTCTTATAAAATCATCATTAAGATAAAGATAGCCTAAAACTGCTTCAAAAGCAGTCGCGTTCCTGTATTCTGATAGAGTCGCATTCTTCGCCTTTGTATTGGTATTGGCATTTCTTCCGCGCTTATAAATCGCATGCTCTTCTTCCGTAAGACTATCCTTAATTCCCTTCATCATCTTAGCCTGTGCTCTGGCACAAACTATAGAAGATACCTGCTCATGATATTTCTGTGTCTGCTTGTTGCCATCGCTTACAATCATTGTCCTGACCATAAGATCGAATACACTATCGCCGATATAAGCTAACGACAACGGTGAATAGCTTTCAGGATTTGCATGATCGATCCTGAATGTTGCTTTGAAATAGTCGAAAAAATTCTCTATGCCCTTTTCCATTTTACGCCCTCCCTTGTATCCTCCAAAATGATACCTTCTGCCGCCAACAAATCTCTGATCTCGTCGGCTCTTGCAAAATTCTTTGCCTTTCTTGCTGCCTGACGTTCCTCAATAAGTGCTTCTATCTCGGAATCCAGCTTTTCTTTTTTGATCTCTGTAATTATTCCGAGAATATCACAGAGTTTTCTGATCATTCCAAGTCCTTCTTCAACAAGCTTTTTCGGACTTTCTGAAGAAATGTTGGAGTTAGTGTATTTGACCAGCTCAAATATAGCAGCGATCGCATCAGCTGTATTAAGATCATCCTCCATAGCCTCATCAAACTTATTCTCAAAATCCTTAAGTCCTGCGCTTATCTTTTCTTCTTCAGCATTTAAGCTTCTGTCATCCGCATCTGCAAGCATATCTTCCAACTTACTAACTGCGGTTAATATTCTCTCAAGTGATGCCTTTGCAGACTCTACAAGTGTATCCGAGAAGTTTAACGGACTTCTGTAATGTGCAGAAAGTATAAAGAAACGTATAACCTGCAGAGGATATTTCTCGCCTATCTCTCTTATTGTGAAGAAATTACCAAGAGACTTTGACATCTTCTCTCCGTCAATACGAAGGAATCCGTTGTGCATCCAGTATCTTGCAAACTCCACATCATTAGCTGCTTCCGACTGTGCTATCTCATTCTCATGGTGTGGGAATATAAGATCCTCCCCACCTGCGTGTATATCAATGATATCACCAATATATTTCTTACTCATAACCGAACACTCAAGATGCCAGCCCGGTCTTCCGTCTCCCCATGGTGAAGGCCATGAAGGCTCTCCCTCTTTCTTAGGCTTCCAGAGAACAAAATCAAGAAAATCCTCCTTCTCATCCTCACCGGATACCTTAAGCGCATGCTTTTCATCTCTGTGGCCTGCCTCAAGCTCATCAATGTTTTTCTTAGAAAGCTTACCGTAATCCTTAAAGCTTCTTGTGCGGAAATATACGGTACCATTTACTTCATAAGCATGACCTTTGTCTATGAGTACCTTTATCATATCTATCATATCAGGTATTTCTTCGGTTGCCTTAGGATGAGTCGTTGCCTCCATAACATTAAGGTCCTTCATATCCTTCTTGACTTCCTTAATGAAACGCTCCGATATCTCCTTAGACGGAACCCCTTCCTCAAGCGCTCTCTTTATTATCTTATCGTCAACATCCGTAAAGTTAGAGACATAATTAACATCATAGCCCTTATATAACAGATAACGTCTTAGCGTATCGAATACTATCATCGGACGCGCGTTACCGATATGAATGTAATCATATACTGTAGGTCCGCAAACATAGATTCCTACCTTTCCCTCCTTGATCGGAACGAAGTCCTGTTTTGTTCGTGTTAAAGTGTTATATATTTTCATTTGATATATTCCTCCGGGTTATTATCTTCTTCATTCAAAGTTTCATTGCCGTTGCTATCAGGTCTTATTTTTCCAATATACATACCAGACTACTTCTTCGGACATCCCTTACAGCCTGCGCAATTAACATTCACATCCGCCATAGGATCATAATTGTAATTCTCAACGGTTTCCAGAAGGCATATTGCCTGAGAACTGATTCCCTCGCCGCTTCCGGTAAAGCCTAATCCCTCCTCGGTTGTAGCCTTTATATTGACCTGATTCTCCGAAAGTGAAAGTGCTTCCGCTATCGTTGTCACCATATCGGGAATAAAGTC
>OMSZ01000357.1 GCA_900313855.1 uncultured Eubacteriales bacterium | reverse complement strand
CGACCTTAAGACCGAGGAATTCATGAATCTGTCCCATCCACTCGGCATCACGCTTTGCAAGGTAATCACACATACGGTAAAGCTCCGTTGACTTACCGCTCTGACCGGAAATGATAAGCGGCGTTCTGGCCTCATCAATAAGCACCGAATCGACCTCATCCACGATAGCGTAATGAAGTGTTCTCTGTACAAGCTGTTCCTTATAGATAGCCATATTATCTCTAAGGTAATCAAATCCTAATTCATTATTAGTAATATATGTAATATCACAATTATAAGCCTCACGACGCTGCTCCTTATCATAGCTGTTAAGGATAACTCCGACCTTAAGACCTAAGAATTCATGAATCTGTCCCATCCACTCGGCATCACGCTTTGCAAGATAATCATTGACCGTAACAATATGAACTCCAAGTCCTTCAAGAGCATTAAGATATGCAGGAAGCGTTGAAACCAGCGTCTTACCTTCACCGGTTCTCATCTCAGGGATTCTTCCCTGATGAAGAAGGATACCACCCATAAGCTGTACTCTGTAATGCTTCATACCAAGTACTCTGCTTGCTGCTTCCCTTACAACAGCAAATGCTTCCACCAAAAGATCATCTAACGTCTCGCCTTCATTAAGGCGCTTTTTAAATTCTTCGGTTTTAGCTTTAAGCTCCGCATCCGAAAGTTTCTGCATCGGCTCATCCAAAGCCTCTATCTGTTCCACAAGCGGCATTATACGCTTGATCTCCTTCTCACTATGTGTTCCAAACATTTTCTCTAAAATACTCATTTCAACACTCCTCGTTAAACGCCATGAATAATTATACTGTGCTATTCTACCATCATTTTTTGTAAAAGTAAAGACACACATTTATCATTATACTTATGCGCCGCATGCAAAAAACAGGACATTGATCCAACTCTTAAGATCAATGCCCTGTATTGCTTATTAACAGTACTTATTAATATTACTTGTCAGTTATTACTTATCCGCAGTATTGCCGTTAAGTATCACTTCAATATATATGAAACCGGTTCATTAAGCCTTACCGCTTACAATCAATACTCCGGTTCAATAAGTCCATAGGTATTACCCTTTCTCTTATATACAACATTAACCTCTTCTGTCTGCGAATTGCGGAAAACAAAGAAGTTGTGTCCTAACAGATCCATCTGCACGCAAGCCTCTTCAGGATCCATAGGCTTAACCGCAAATCTCTTGGTACGGATAATGCTTATCTCATCATCATCAGGAATATCTTCCTCTATAAATGATTTCTGGAAATAAGAAGCACTCTGTGCCTTATCAACCAATTTCTTTTTATGTCTTGAAATCTGACGCTCAATAACCTCAGTAACAAGGTCGATTGAAACATACATATCATCGCTAACCTGCTCGGCGCGGATTATATTACCCTTAATCGGAATAGTTACCTCCATCTTCTGGCGATCCTTCTCAACAGAAAATGTTACTAAAACCTCAGTATCCTCATTAAAATACTTCTCAAGTCTGTCCAACTTCTCATAAACTGCTGAACGCAAACCATCTGTAACCTCAATATTCTTGCCACTTATAATGTACTTCATGTCTGTCAACTCCTTCTCGTCATATTACAGCCTGTCTTTTTAGTCCCCCACGAAAAGCTTGGTATCGCAAACACTTGCACTTTCCGTATCAACTGACTGTATCATCATTATATCATATTCTGTAGTTTTTTCAATGTATATCTTTATAATCCGGCTAATATTTTTAGATTTTTTAATTTTTATTACATTAATATTCAGTCAATTGGCACCATTTTTCTCACTTATTCGACATTTAATTTGTCAAGATATTTTCGAACCGAAGATTTTTTCGTCATTTTTACCGAAACATATTTTCGGATTTTTCTAATTTTGACACCTTGTTTTTTGCCTATTTTTGTGGAAAATGTGGATAACTTTGTGTATAAGTCGCATTTTCAGCCTTTTTTTCATCCGGTCAATGTGCAAAACCGGATTTCATAATCACTTAACATAATCTTATCCACCGTTAAAAGTGGATTTTGTTGATTATTTTTTGTGCATTTCACCTAAAATCACATTATTCGACCAAAAACAATATTTAGATAATTCAAAATCATTGTTTGAAAAAACTGTTTTTTAACCAAAAAGGACTTTAGCAAAACAATCTTTGCTAAAGTCCTGTAATATCATAGTATATAATCCTTTATCAATCCCAGATAACTCTTGCAGCTCCGCAAGGAGTACGATATCCAAGACCTGATATAATAATACCTGTCGTCGAACTACTTGCATGTACAACCTGACCTCCGCCGATATACATAGTAACATGTCCGACTGCACCGCTCTTATCTCTGTAGAATAACAGATCACCGGGCTGGATCGAATCAAGCGGTACATTGGTAAGTCCCGCCATCTGCTGCGCTGCGGTTCTTGGAAGTCCATAACCGAAATGAGCATATACACTCATTGTAAATCCGGAACAATCAGTTCCGTTTGTAAGGCTTGTACCGCCATATACATAAGGATTGCCAAGGAACTGCAATGCAAAGTTAACAACCTCCTGACGTCTTGAGCTTGTCATCTCAGCAAGTCTTGCTGCCTCTTCCTCTTCCTTTTTCTTTCTAATCTCCTCTTCCTCAGCTACTGAAAGCGCATGAGAAAAACCATAGGAAACATCCACATACTGCGCGGATACATAACCCTCTATATCTGAGTCCACACGTATATGAACCCATTCATCAACGGTATCATCCTGTATAACCTCATACGATTCACCCTCGCCTACCATCGTAAGACAATCACTGCCTTCATCCTGACCGGCACGAACATACAAGGTCTCTGTATTAACCTTAGCCTTCTTAGGACAGGTCTCCTCTGCGTAAGCTCCGGCAGTATCACCGAACAATAAGAAATCATTACGCACATAACCCATCGTGATTCCCGATTCTATCTTAGTCCATGTTTCACCCTTCTCTGCAACAAGCGCAATACCGTGAACAGGAAGACTTCCCACACGCTCAGACTCCTCATCGGGTTCCGCTCTTACATTAACCGCCTCGTCTACATATGCAAGACACTTTCCTTCAAATTCCGGATACCTGCAGGTCTTCTCATCATCAGCAGACTCGGCAACCTCCTCTTCCTTGATCTCAACTATATTAAGACTGTTAACATATTCATTAAGTGCATAAGTAATACTAACCGTTGATTCATCCAAGACCTCGGCCTTAGCAAATGTGCCACATGCCATTACGCCCAAAGAAGCTGCTGCTGCAAAAAATGCTGCATATAACGATAATCTTCTCATGATCGATCTCCTTTCTAAAAGCATCATCATATATCAATAACAATGTTCATACATCTATCATCAATCTAAGCCCTGTTATATAAGTAAAAACACGCTTAACTGTCTATAAGCGTCTAAGATTATAGCAAAACGCCACTATGTTGTCAACAAAGCAATAAAAGAACACATCCGAAATCATATCGAATGTGTTCTCCCACCTACCTTTGCTCAATTATCAAAAAATCCTCCGAATCAACGTCATCAAAATCAGACATCCGTTCTACAAACGAATATCTATATTCTGACCAATCATTGGATTGACAGAACGCTCTAACATCTTAGTCAAAGCATCACCATTCATCTGATCTGTCTCCAATGCCTTGTCAAGCAACGCAATACCAATTGCCGAATTGGTGTTAGCATTCGATAATACTGTTGTTGACATTCCGATTCCAGTGATTTCCATGGTATCATACCTTCCTTAATAATTGATTATGCTAAAAAATTATGTCCTCCGCATAGTGCATCTACTATAAATAAAGACTATGCTATAAGTGTATTATATAGCGTTAACATAAAAAATGCAACAGTTTTTT
>OMSZ01000372.1 GCA_900313855.1 uncultured Eubacteriales bacterium | reverse complement strand
GCAGACTCACTTCCTATTCGAATCCGTGCGCATCCCGCGGAGCGTTTTAACTCAGTCGGAGCTTGTACCCCGACTGAGTATAGTTTAACATAACCCCCACCTACACCTAAGCTTAGAGGTGGGGGATTTCTCCGACTGAGTTAAACACTCCTTGTCATTTTTTATTGAAAACTCACTCCGTAAAGAGAGCATATAATCCTCATCTACTTTACTTGCGGAGCATGTATATTAAGATGTGGTTTAACCCCATCTGATATACATATCAAGTATATTCAATAATTACGCCCTTTGCAAGCATTTATCGCAGATAACACCTTGCCACATAGTGCAAAAATACTTTTTTTCATCATTAAAGATACTTTCTTTCACTTATGGTAATGCATCATTGATTTTTTTTCACATAACTTGACACATAATTATCAAAGTGATAATACATTTAATGGTTTAAATATCTAAAGCAATATAATAATAATGAAAGAATAATAATATGAATAATACATCTGATAATTCAGCACATCTTACAACAGATAATTCCGGCACTTCCAATTACATGGAAAAGCTGTTAGAGCAATATTCCAATTCCTTTGATATTACAAGGAACTACACTATCGGTGATACTACCGCTTATGCCTACGGGTTCTATTCTTCATTAAGTGAGAAATACGTCTTGACACCCAAAGCAAATCTATGGAGTATCAAAGGCTTTGAGCACATTTTGTTCTTCTGCGGGGATGTCATTACAGAAGCTGATATCGCTAATGCGAAAAAGCTTATGGAAAATGAGATGTCTGATCAGCTTGTATGTAAGGGCAACAGATATCCCGAGAAGGATCATATGTATTCTTACGTAACTGTCGCATTTATATGCAGCAGCAATCCTGATGATGAAGTAATAAAGTCTGTTACTTCCTATAAATATGAAAAGAATTACCTTTTCACTTTCAGAGGTCATGTGGAAGGACATATGATATTGATGGATCTTTCATCAGGCAGAGCTTATGCCAATAAAGCAGCTAAGCATTTAGTGGAATACTACCAGAACATCAAATAGCTCACAAAAATGCCAAAATCCGGCAATGCCGGTTTTAGGATGGGCAGATAAGTCACGAACTGCCCATATATAACTGTATTACTATGCAAGGTGCCGTACATGACACCCCACGACATTCAATGCAGACAAAAGAAAGGGGAAATGAAACATGAACGCAGCTTTGGTACTGATAATCAGTATCGTAATCTTGCTTTGCGGCTACGTATTCTACGGAAAATGGCTGGCAGAGCAATGGGGAGTTGATCCTTCTAAAACGACTCCCGCACACGAAATGGAGGATGGCGTGGACTACGTTCCTGCAAAAACTCCTGTCCTTATGGGACATCACTTTTCATCAATCGCCGGTGCAGGTCCAATAAATGGTCCTATTCAGGCAGCAATATTTGGATGGATTCCCGTATTGTTATGGGTACTTATCGGTGGAATATTCTTTGGTGGTGTACACGATTACGGTGCACTTTTCGCATCTATGCGTCACCAGGGACAGTCAATCGGTGAGGTTATCGAGGATGCAATGGGTACAATGGCAAAGAAAATCTTTATTATATTTGCTTATCTTACACTGCTCCTTGTTGTAGCAGCATTCAGCTCAATCGTTGCAAGTACATTTGGAAGCACAACCGCTGCAGGCGTTGCAGTTGAGGGTGCAGCACTTCTTGCACATCAGCAGACAGCTATGATCTCACTGCTTTTCATTCTGCTTGCTATCGTATTCGGATTTCTTGTATATAGAAAGAATATGCCTATCGGTATCGCATCAGTTATCGGCGTTATCGGTATTGTAGCAATCGTAGCGATCGGAATGAACTGGTGTCCTATTGCCATTTCATATAATACATGGATGTGGATACTTGCCGTATATATTCTTATCGCTTCAGTAACTCCTGTCTGGATCTTACTTCAGCCTAGAGATTACTTAAGCTCATTCTTATTATATTTTATAATCGCAGTAGCTCTTATAGCAATCATAGGAGCATCACTTGCAGGTCAGGGAAGCATTTCAATTCCTGCATTTGCAGGCTTTAAGATTACAGAGACAAACGGATTATTCGCTACAGGTAATCTTTTCCCTGCACTTTTCGTAACTATCGCATGTGGAGCTATTTCCGGTTTCCACTCACTTGTATCTTCAGGTACAACCTCAAAGCAGATCGACAATGAGGCTAATGCCCGTCCAGTTGCTTACGGTTCAATGCTTATCGAGTGTGTGATCGCTGTTATCTCACTCTGCGCAGTAGGCTTTGTATGGAAGACAGTAAATGTTTCCGCAGAGGAGCTTGCCAACACAGGTCTTACGAGCCCAACAGCAGTATTTGCCGGTGGTATCTCAAAGATGATCGGTACCTTTGTCGGTGAGGACAGCAGCCTTGTATCTATTACATACAGTATGTTCGTACTTGCTGTTTCAGTATTCTGTCTTACATCTTTGGATACTGCAACACGTCTTGCAAGATATATGTTCCAGGAATTCTGGCTTTCACCTGATGAGACTGTTAAGGATGTTACAGGTACTAAGAAATTACTCTGCAATCCTTATTTTGCAACAGTGATCACCGTAGTTCTTGGCGTTGGTCTTGGTATGACAGGTTATGCAAAGATCTGGCCGCTCTTCGGTGCTGCTAACCAGTTACTTGCAGCTGTAGGTCTTCTTGCAGTATGTACATGGCTTGGCAAAGTCGGACGTAACAACAAGATGTTCTATATCCCTATGGTATTCATGCTTATCGTAACCATTACATCACTTATCCAGACAATTCTTGGTAAGGTCAAGGTAATAGGCGCAGGAGAAGCTGATATCTGGGCATATGTTCAGGCAATACTTGCCGCACTTCTTGTTGTTCTTGCACTTGTTCTTGCTGTTTACTCATTTGCTAATCTTTCAAAACAGAGCAAGGAAAAGAAAGCATGATCATAACCTATTGATCATATATTAATATTCAGTACATAAAAAAATAATGCCGAAGCAGTTAATCTCTGCTTCGGCATTTGTTGTTATTCATTTACTATGATCATTCAACGTTCTTTAACGCCTCATCCATAGGTATCTTCTTAATCCGTAAGAACTGGAACAGCGCTACTACAATGTAGGTTCCAAACATCAGTAAAAACATCTTTATATAAAGCCCCGGTGTCATTACAAATTCAAACCAGCCGCCATATCCTTTCATAAACACGCGAAGGATGATCTGGAAAAACACTCTGTTTATTATGATCGACATAACTGATGAAAAGACCACCACCCAGACTGACGACATAATATACAAGCCTGCTATCTCACCGTTGCTGTATCCCAATATTTTTGTCATTGATATCGAGTTAGTATTCTTCTCTAGAATAAGCTTCGTAAGCAGGAATATCAAAAGCGCGAACAGTACAAGCGCAAACACATTGATCATTCCAAACATAGAACCGACAGAGATATCAAGCTGTCTTGCAACCGCCGTAAGATCATCATCTGTAATCTGCGTTGCAATATTATCCTCACGCAGATATGTGCCGGAAAGATTAATATCGGAAAAATATCCATTGTAGAAATTGTTTTCCTTCTTGCCGGTAAACTGTCCCATAAGGATATCCATCTGATCGCTGCCGTCACTCTGCTCAATAATAACATTCTCAAATATGTCACACCAGTTATCCTTAGTCATGTATATGCCAAGGCTTGATTTACACTCTCTGATCCCTCTTACCTCAAACGCATATAAATGGTTTCCGAATTCCTCCTTCATAGCGATGATGGATCCGCGCTTAAGGTCATATTTATCTGCCATATCAGAGGTTACAACAACGCCCTCTTCCGGTATATCCCAATCAGAGAAATACCTGCTGTCATCACTTATTCCGTATATACTTATATCCTCCGGAGAATAATAATCATCTATCATCTTAAGAGTTGTGATACAGTATTTCTCAGCAACATCCTCAGGCAGATCCTGTTTCATTTTGATTATATACTGATAATCGCACGGTTTATATTTTATGGCATTATCGCTGTAATTGTTAATGATCGGTATCATCGCCAAACCGAACATCAGCAGAAGTCCCGAGAATAATATTCCGAAGAAAAGTATCAGATAATTGCTGATGTTCTGAAGTATCACTCTTATACGGAATCTGGTAAAGAACTTGAAATGCGGAAGCTTTACCGCCTTCTTTCTCTTATGCTTGGTTATATCTCTTCTTATAAACTGAAGCGGTGTAAATGAAAGTTTTCTTATAAGCTCAATGCTTATTACAACCGTCATGATCAAAACCGGAATTACAGTAGTCTTAATAAATGCTTCCGGATTAAAATAAGAAACATAATGCGTAAGACTGTAGCTGGTTCGATACATGTCAGCTGCAACATCTTCAAAAACAGTATAACCAAGTATATTACCCACTATTGCCGCAGTAAATGTTACTAAGAGCGGAGAAACCAGATAATGCCTGAATATCTCACCCTTGGTATAGCCTGATGCCCTCAGTGTTCCAATAACCGTTGCTTCCCTTGTAACCATATGACCTATTGTAACGGCAAAAACAAATCCCATTATGGCGATAAGGACATACAACAAAATTTCCATCATAGGCTTATCCTTACCCATATCATCACCGGCAAAATGAATTGCACTATTCGCATATTCAGGTATGAATATTTTCAGGGAATTATCCTTTTCTATTGCATCCTTAGCTATATCCGTAGCAAGGTCATCAGAAATCTCTTTCTCATCATCCCTGTCCTTTGGTTTTTCATTATACATCCATGCATAGCTGTATATGAATTTATCCTTATAATTTGCAAATTCATCATCTGATATTATACCGACACCGAATTTCTGGCTGTCAAACATCATGTCATTATTATTCTTATGAAGAGTGCTGTAATCGGTAAGAGCAACCATACCGATTATATGATAAGTCTTACCCGAAAGCCTGATATCATCTCCGACCTTCATATCATTATTCTTAAGGAACAGACGGTCAAGAGCTATCTCATCATCCGCCTCAGGCTGCCTGCCCTCTAAAAGATCAACCTTATTAACCTCTTTTCTCGGCTTAAAAAGTCTTAAGATCGCACCCTTCTGACTGCCCTCATTTTCATCCTCTAGTTCAATATAGAAATTCTCATAAAGCTTGATCCCATGCTTTTCGATCATTGGAATAAGCTCCTCATCCGGCTTCTTATCAAGCACAAAATGACCGTTCTCAATATTATAATTCTCAAAGGAATTATCATATTCTATCTGAAGTCCGCGCATTGCCACAAGAAAACCTGACATAAAGCTTATCGTAAGTGCCATGAAAAGAAATATAGCCAGGTATTTCACAAATTCATGCAACAGATCTCTCGGAATACGTTTCCAAAGTGGATTTTTCATTTTGAGTCTCCTCTCTATCTGCCATCTATAAACGCTTTAAGTTCAAGCGCAATTTACCAGTCAAGATCAACGGCTGAAATCTTTTCTTCATTGATGTAATCCCTGCGGATCATACCGTCACGAAGCTTAATAACCCTGTCTGCCATATTCTTAATGGCATCATTATGCGTTACCATTATGACTGTATTGCCATACTTCTTATTAACATCCTCAATAAGCTTAAGGATTTCCTTAGATGTATTGTAATCAAGTGCTCCCGTAGGCTCATCACAAAGCAAAATGTCAGGATTCTTGACAATGGCACGACCTATCGCGGTACGCTGCTGCTGTCCTCCTGACAACTGATTAGGCAGCTTGTGTCTGTGTTCATATAAGCCTAATGTTTTTAACAGATCATCAATATCCAAAGGCTTATCACTAAGATAGGCTCCCACCTCTACATTCTCCTTGACATTAAGATTAGGAATAAGATTATACATCTGAAAGATATAACCGAGATGATTTCTTCTGTATTTCGTAAGCTGTTTCTCATTCATTTCTCCGGTCTTAACGCCATCGATGGAAACATATCCGCTGTCCGGTGAATCAATTCCTCCTATGATATTAAGAAGTGTTGATTTGCCTGAACCCGACGGACCTAACAAAACACATATCTCACCCTTGTTTATACTGCAATTAATTCCCTTAAGAACTTCAACACGGCTGTCATTTAACCCGAAGCTCTTTTTGATTTCACTTAGTTCAAGAAACATAACATTTCCTCCTGCAATATATTTAGTCAAGACTCGCTCGCGAGTCTTGCGCGCCGGATTCGGGTCTGCTTTAGCAGACTCACTTCCTATTCGAATCCGTGCGCAT
>OMSZ01000356.1 GCA_900313855.1 uncultured Eubacteriales bacterium | reverse complement strand
GGAGCTTGATATGTATGTTATAATCGACTGGCACGTGTTAAATGATCAGAATCCCAATAAGTATAAAAAGGAAGCTAAGGCCTTCTTTAAGGAGATGTCAAAAAAATATAGTGAAAACGATAACGTTTTATATGAGATATGCAATGAACCTAACGGTGGTACGAGCTGGTCGGATATTAAGAAATATGCTGAGGATGTCATACCTGTAATAAGGGGAAATGATCCTGATGCGGTTATAATAGTAGGTACTCCTACATGGTCACAGGATGTTGATATTGCGGCTGACAATCCTCTTAAGTTTGATAATGTGATGTATACTCTTCATTTCTATGCATCTACACATAAGGACAGCTACAGGGATAAATTAAAAACGGCAATTTCTAAGGGGCTGCCTGTGCTGGTGACTGAATACGGATTGTCGGAGGCTTCGGGAGATGGTAATATAGATACCGCTGAGGCAAAGAAGTGGCTTGATATGCTTGATGAAAACGGTATAAGTTATTTTGCATGGAGTCTTAGCAATAAGGCTGAGTCATCTGCCCTGTTAAAGGCTGGAACAGGGAAGAAGAGCGGATGGGGAAATTCTGACCTTTCTAAAGCAGGAAAATGGGTATTTAACCAGTATAAAAAGCGTAACGGTATAAATTCAGTATCGTTACCCGGTAAAGTTTCGGGATTAAAGGTAAAGAATAAAAAAGGAAGAAAGCTATATTTGTCCTGGGCGCCGGTTTCTGAGGCGAATGGTTATCAGGTGGTTTACTCGACAGGAAAGAAGTTTGGCAGATCAAAGAAAAAACTTGTGAAGGGTACTTCCGTTACCATTTCAAAGCTAAAAAAGAAAAAGACATATTATGTAAAGCTGCGTGCATATAAGAAAGCCGGAACCAGCAAAAGATTTGGTAAATATAGTGCTGTTAAGAAAATTAAAATTAAAAAATAGTGCATTTTTACCAATTTTATGTAAAGTGCTTGAATTTAGCTAAAACACATATTATAATATGAAATCAATATTTCATAATAATATGGAGGTTTGTCTTAATGAGACGTTTATTGGTTCGTAGCGGGATAATTGCCGGAACGGTTATATGTTTGTCAATGGTTACAACGCTTATGGTTAGTGCAAAAGAGATCACTATTGATGCAAAGCCGGTCGTTTCTACGGAGAGTACAACGGAAAGCATAACTACGGAACAGACAACGGAGAAAGCTTCTTCTGACAAAATAGTTGCTGAGCCTGTTAGTACAACGGAAGTACCGGGTACAACAGAAGAGCAGACTGAAACAGATGATGAGACTAATGGAAAATGGAATAAGAAAAAGACAAGCTATTATGTTGATGGAGAAAAGGTCAAAGGCTGGTACGATATAGATGATAAGCTGTATTATTTTTCCAATAAGGGTAAGCTTTATACCAAGACAGGATTACATAAGATAGGAAAGAAGACATATTATTTTAATGATGATCATTATGCAGAGACCGGAGTGGTTAAGGTTGATGGAAAGGTTTATTATTTCAGAGAGGATAACGGGGCAAGGCTTGAAAAAACAGGCGTAGCTTCTGCTGATGACAATTATTACTGTGTAAAGGACGATTATACTCTCAAAAAAGGCTGGTATCGGGATAAAGACGGTAACAGGTATTATTTTAATAAAAAGACTTATGAGGCATATTCGGATTGGAATTATGTCGGAAAATACAAGTATTATTTTGAGGAAGACGGAAAGCTTTTACAGGATGTAAGAGATAAGCTTACCAAATCGCAGAAGAAGAATTACTCTATACGAGTGAACAGATCGGGATGCTGTGTTACGGTCTATGCTAAGGACGGCATAAAGGGTTATAAGATTCCGGTTGTTTCATTCGTCTGTTCTTCGGGAAAAGATACTCCGACGGGTTCATTTTCTATTAAGGACAAGCTCCGCTGGCATGAGCTTATGGGACCATGCTGGGGACAGTGGAGTATGCATCTTACGTCAGATATTCTATTCCATTCAGTATATTATGACAAAGAGAGAGATAATAAGTCATTGAATGTCGGGGCTTATAACAGGTTAGGAACTATGGCTTCGCATGGCTGTATAAGAATGACGGCAGGCGATTGCAAATGGATATATGATAATTGCAAGGTAGGTACAAAGGTAGTTATTTATAACAGCAAGAAGTCTCCAGGACCGTTTGACAAACCTAAGGCAGAGAAGCTTAGTGCAAGCCATACGTGGGATCCTACAGACCCTGCATTTAAAGATAAAAAGTGATAATATGGATAATAATGTAAAAGATGCTCGGATTATTCTGAGCATTTTTTCTTATAAATATTTTTTATTGCTCGTATAATATTGAATATCTGGTGTTGATATATATTTAGTACATTTTTAAAAAAATACATACATTATCTTGTGAATTTTGAATAAAGGTGTTATAATACATAAGATTGGACATAAGAGGAGGAAGGATTTTTGTTTGATTATTTGGGGTACTCGCAGAAATCAACTAAAAGAATCATCTGGATTTTCGCATTAACAATGGTTATATTTACGCTATTGTTGTGCATTAATTTCTACATTTTATTCCAAAGTACCAAGACGAACATAGTTGGATCAGGTGAACATGATGCTGAGCAGGCGGCTGCTGAGATTGACTGTTTTCTAATAGAAAGTATAGATGCTGTCAAGTATACTGCATATAGAGTAGACAATATGTTGGATGCAGGAGCTTCTACAGATGAGATAGAACAGTTTCTTGTAGAGCAGACAGAAGTTTGCAGGATTGAGCTTAATGATGATACAACAGGCGTTTACGGTGTCGTTTCAGGTGAGTATCTTGACGGTGTGGGCTGGGTTCCGGATGAGGATTATGTTCCGGAAGAGCGCCAGTGGTATATAGCGGCAAAGGAGAATAACGGTGAGGTTGCGTTAGTTTCACCTTATTATGATAAACAGACAGGTAATATGGTTATGTCTATCAGTAAGATGCTTAAGGATGGAAAGAGCGTAATATCAATAGATGTCGGTCTTGATGAGCTTCAGTCTATGACGGTTAAACGTCTTCCAGAAGGAGCAGGTAATTATACTCTGGTTCTCGATTCGGATGGAGTTGTTGTTGCACATTCCGCAGCTTCTAAGAGAGGGGAATCGTATCTTAGCGGCACGGGGACGTTGGGCAATGTGATGGCAGAGAAGCTCTTCTCGACTGATGCCAGACATTTTGAATTCCAATACAATGGTAACAGATACGTGGTATTTTCAGGTAAGATAGAGAATGACTGGTATGCACTTACGATAATGAATGAGAACGTATTGTACGGACCGCTTAAGATAATATACTTCATGTTCTTCATTGTGCTAATCTTTTTCTTAGGTATTATATCATTGTTTTTTGTTAAGCTTAATAAAAGGCATATTGAGACGGATAATCTTAACATGCAGTTAAGATCGATCTCAAGTATTTATAAAATATCGTATCTTATTGATTTTAACACTGATACTTTTGAAGAGATAATAAGCACGGATGAGATCAGGGCTCTTCTGATCAATGGTCAGGAGCACGCTATGGATACGTTAAAGCTTATTATGAATATGAAGGCGTCTGATATATCAAAGAGAAGCATAGAACAGTTTTTGGATGTTTCAACACTTGATGAAAGATTATCAAACAGTAAGACGATAGCGATAGAGTTCCTTAATGATAATAATATATGGTGCCGTGGACGATTTATCGTTGTTGATAAGAATGATGATGGTACACTGCGTCATGCCATGTGGATGGTTGAGGTTATTGATGAGGAGAAAAGACAACGTGATAATCTGCAGATGCTGTCAGAGACAGACCGCATGACGGGCATACTTAATCGAGGCGGCGGCGAAGCTAAGATCAGAGAGATGTTAGACAGTGGAAGAAGCGGTATGTTCTGTCTGATGGATGCAGACAAATTTAAGTCTATTAATGATAACTACGGTCACGGGGTTGGTGATAAGGTGCTTATAGAGATAGCTAATTGTCTTAAGAAATCCTTCCGTGATAACGATATTGTTTTAAGGCTCGGTGGAGATGAATTTGCTGCTTATGCACCGACGGTACTTAATGAGAAGGTTGGACAGCAGATCATTGACAGATTCTTCTACAATATAGATCTGATTAATATTCCGGAGCTTAAGGATCGTAAGATATGTATCAGTATGGGTGTGGCTTTCTATAAGCCGGAGGATGATTTCTCCTTTGATGAGCTGTATAAGAGAGCTGATCATGGAACCTATATCAGTAAGAAGCATGAAGGCAATTATGTGACCTTTGAGGGTCAGGAAGATTAAGGGATGCGAAGGCATCCCTTTTAAATTTGGGTTTGTAGGGGTAATGCTTTTAAGCGAAACTCTTGTACGTTGTGTTCGCTTGCAGTTTGTTTGAGGCATTTATTATGGCGTGCGCTCGGATAAAAAAATTAAT
>OMSZ01000354.1 GCA_900313855.1 uncultured Eubacteriales bacterium | reverse complement strand
CCTTAAATATCCTCATGAAATGTGTTGAATGCATTGAATTGCCTCATGAAATGTGTTAAACTTGCAAAGACAGGAGGTGTTTTGTTTGTATTTAAAAAGAAAAATAGATAATTATCTTGTAGAATGGAAAAATAATCCGAATCATAAACCATTAATAATTAAAGGCGCCAGGCAAATAGGAAAAACTGAATCAGTTCTGCATTTTGCAAATAAAAATTATAAAAATGTTATATATATTAATTTTGCCCTGGAAAAAAAATATCTGTCTATAACAGATAATGGTTATGATGTAAATACAGTGATTAAAAATATTACTCTGGTAACCCCATCAATTAAGTTTATTGAAAATGAGACGATTATTATTTTTGATGAAATACAGGATTATCCTGATATTGCTACTACTTTGAAAGCTTTTTGTATAGACAAACGATTTGATGTGATTTGCAGTGGCTCCATGCTTGGCATTAATTACAAAAAAATACACAGTAATAGCGTTGGGTATAAAAGCGATTATGAGATGTACTCGATGGATTTTGAAGAATTTTTATGGGCTAAGAATTATAATGATGAACAGATTAATGATATATTAGAACATATGATCAAAACGAGTCCTTTCAGTCAGACGGAATTGTCGGTTTATAAATCACTTTTTATTGATTATTGCGTATTGGGAGGTATGCCTGACGTTGTAAGAGGATATATAGAAACCGAAACCTTTTCAGGATCATTAGAAGTACAGGAACAGATTAGATTAGATTATGAAGAAGATGTCAGAAAGTATGCTGAAGGATTAGATCAGACAAAAATAATAAGTGTTTACAGAAGTATTCCAGCTCAATTAGCCAAAGAAAATAAGAAATTTCAATATAATATAATTAATAAGAATGCTCGTTCCAGAGAATATACCGGTTGCATAGAATGGTTAAATGATTCCGGAATAGTTATGCAATGTTATTGCCTTCAATATCCCGAATTACCATTAAAAGGAAACGTTGATACATCAAAGTTCAAGCTATATTATTCTGATACGGGATTGTTAGTTTCTGCATTGGATGATGAATCATCTGAAGATCTTAGAGTCAATAAGAACCTGGGTGTTTATAAAGGTGCCTTATTTGAAAATTTCATAGCCGAAGCATTTATGAAACAGGGTTTAGGATTATTCTATTATAAAAAAGATAATTCAACTTTAGAAGAGGATTTTTTTGTGAGAACACAAGAGAAATTAGTACCTGTAGAAGTGAAGTCAAATAAAAACAGATCAAAATCGTTGGCTGCATTGATTAACAACAAGAATTATAGTGACATCAAATATGGGATAAAACTTGGAGATTTTAATATTGGATATACCAATAACATATATACATTTCCGTATTTTTGTGCGTTTGCGATAAAAAAATATTTGAAACAGCTAGATGATCGCTAATTCTTTATTAAGATTTTCAATTTTCACTTTGTTAAGATTTTCTTAAGTTTTTCTTGCATTTATCAGGTGGTTGTATTAAAATGTAATTTGTACCAATTTATACATGTGGTTTTTGTGATATTTGTTAATATTCTGATAACACTGTTCCTTTCGGGAGGGTGTTTGCGGAATAATTTATCAGGTGTTGTGAGAGCCATAGGAGGAATTTAAATAGAAAAAGGAGGAATAAATGGTATGAAGAGAAACTCATTAATAAAGCGTATTGCCGTTGGAATTATGGCATTCTCGCTTATCATTCCGGCAGTACCGGCTGGGGCACATTTGCAATATAATCCACTTGCGACAGGTAACAACGGAATTTATATTGACACAAGTCAATTACCACCTAACGATAATAACATTACTTACGACAGTAGTACCGATCGTATTTCAGCTCGCAGAAACGTGTCATTTCAATTAGATTGTAGCGTGGATTCAAGTTGGGCTATTACAGCTGCCAATGGCGATAATCAAGCTGCTGCAGATTTGCGGAATAATCTTGTAACGATTAATCCTAATAATGGATTTGTTTCTATTGATCCTACAGCAAGTACAGCTAATTATCTCATTACAGCAAGCGCATATAATGTTTCCGAACCGGATACAGATGAAATAAAATTAAGGGTTCGAGGCGATGAGGATGCTGCAGTTGCTACATCTATTAAACTTAACAAAAAGCTTATGGATGTTGAAGGCAGAGTTGAAGTATCAGAAGATGG
>OMSZ01000351.1 GCA_900313855.1 uncultured Eubacteriales bacterium | reverse complement strand
GAGGCCATGAATCAGATGATGGGTTCATCAGCAACATCGCTTTCATCAATGCTTGGAGAGATGATAGATATCTCACCACCGTCAGCGGATCTTGTTAATCTGATCGATGAGGTGGATCCTTCAAAGCTTGGAGATTTCCATACTGGTAATTTCGTTAAGGTTTTCTTTAAGATGGAGATTGGTGATCTGGTAGACAGCAGTATAATGCAGCTGTATCCGATCAATCTTGCGAAGGAATTATTTGGTAAGTTTGTTTCGTCTCAGGGTGGAGAGGAACCTCCTAAGGCTTCTGAACCGGCACCTGCCAGCCAGCCGGCGGCACAGGCAGCTCCGGCATCTGCGCCACAACAGATGGCACCACAGGCACCGCCGATGATGGGTCAGCCAATGATGGGACAACCAATGATGGGTCAGCAGATGGCTTATAATTACGCTCCTCCTCAACAGGATGTGAATGCGCAGCCGGTACAGTTCCAACCGTTTAATATGGGTGTTAATCCGATAACACAGCAGGAGAACATCAATCTTATTATGGATGTTCCGTTAGAGGTTACAGTTGAGCTTGGAAGAACAAGCAAGTCCATTAAGGAGATTTTGGAATTTGCTCCCGGTACTATTATTGAGCTTGATAAGATCGCAGGTGAACCGATCGATGTCTTAGTTAACGGTAAGCTTGTTGCCAAAGGAGAGGTAGTAGTAATAGAAGAAAGCTTTGGTATAAGAGTTACAGATATAATCAAACAGTAGTGTTAACACTGATATTCAATTACAGAATATCTTAATAATAAGCAAAAAATATGAAATGGAGAATACAAAATGGCAAAGAGTATTTTAATTTGTGATGATGCAGCATTTATGAGAATGATGATTAAGGACATTCTGGTAAAGAATGGCTACAACATTGCCGGAGAGGCTGAGAATGGTCTTAAGGCTGTTGAAAAATATGCTGAGACACAGCCTGATCTTGTGTTGATGGATATTACTATGCCTGAGATGGATGGTATTCAGGCTCTTAAGAAAATTAAAGAGAATGATCCTAATGCCAGCGTTGTAATGTGTTCGGCTATGGGTCAGCAGGCAATGGTTATTGAGAGTATTCAGTCGGGAGCAAGAGATTTCATAGTTAAACCTTTCCAGCCGGACAGAGTATTAGAGGCTGTTAAGAAGGCTGTAGAATGATCATAGTCAGAAAGCTGTGAATTAATATGTTTTTGCTTGTATCATCTTCTGATATACAAATGATAGGACGTTTAATATGTCTGTTTTTGTTGTTTGCTTTGGTGTTGTTGCTTGCTTATGCTGCTGCAAGAATAACAGGGAGTTTTCAATCCAATGTCATGAATAAGCAGAGCAATATCCGTGTAATAGAGGTATACCGGATCTCTGCTAATAAGATCATTGAGATCGTTAAGATAGGTGAAAGATATCTTGCTTTAGCTGTGTGCAAAGATAGTGTTTCTCTATTGACAGAGCTTGATGCGTCTGAGATCAAGGAACAGGAGAAAACATTAGAACCCATAGACTTTAAGCAGATATTGGATAAGATGAAGAATGAAAGATCAAAAAAGGATAGACAGAAATAATTTGAAATATAAATTGCATCATATTGTAGAACATATTCATATAAAGAAATTTATCATCGCATACATCATTATTTTTACTGTTCTTTGTATGGGCTATCGTGTCCATGCAACAGGAACGGATGCTGATGTACTTAGCAATGAAGAGACAGAGAATTTAACCAATGTAGAGCATGATGTTCCGTTTAATCTTGGGGTTACGATTGATACTTCCAATGATCAGGGGAATCTTGCGGGCACCTTGCAAATGTTATTGGTTATTACTGTAATATCGATAGCTCCATCAATCGTTGTTATGATGACGTCTTTTACCAGGATCATTATTGTGTTCCATTTTTTGAGGACCGCTCTTGGTACACAGTCGGCACCGCCCAACAATGTTTTGATAGGGCTTGCGTTGTTTTTGACGCTTTTTATTATGACACCAACCATAGACAGGATAAAGACTGAGGGACTTGAGCCGTTATCTAAGGGAGAGATTACCCAGGAGGAAGGTCTTAAGGCCTGCATGGAGCCGCTTAGAGATTTTATGTTTGATAATGTTGAGGCAAAGGATGTTAATTTTTTCCTTGATATGGCAAGGGTTGATGATGTTACTGAGATTCGCGATGTACCCAATGCGGTTTTGATCCCTGCATTTATGATGGGAGAGCTTAGGAAGGCGTTTATAATAGGATTTATGATATATATACCTTTTATTATCATTGATATGGTTGTGGCATCTACACTTATGGCTATGGGTATGATGATGCTTCCACCGACTACAATTTCAATGCCATTTAAGATTCTGCTCTTTGTTATGGCAGACGGCTGGAATCTGGTAATAGGAGAACTTGTCAAAAGCTTTAATTACTGACGTGATTGAGGAAGGAAGTGTATTGTATGACAACAGGTGTGGTTATAGATATAGCAAGAGAGGCGTTATGGCTTATTATTAAATGTTCGGCACCTTTATTACTTGTTTCATTGGCAGTGGGACTTACGATCAGTATATTTCAGACTGTTACTTCTATTCAGGAGCAGACACTTACCTTTGTTCCGAAGATATTAAGTATTTTTATTACGCTTATTATATGCGGCGGATGGATAATGGAGAATATTGTTACATTTATGCATCATTTGTTTGAGAACTTTTCGACATATGTGAGGTAGCATATGATTGAAAAGTCTTTTTCCATTTATCATCTGGAATATTTTCTTGTAATAGTTATCAGAGTGATCGGAGTGATGGCGTTTGCGCCTATTTTTGGTAATCAGCCGGTTACAAGGCGTGCAAGGATTTTTATTGCTGTTGCTATTTCTCTGGCTATTTTTACTGCGTATCCTTATATTCCGCTTAAGTATACTACGTTTTGGGGTTATTCTGCTATTTTGTTAAAAGAGCTGGTGGTTGGTCTATCGATGGGGTTTATGGCTAACATAACACTAACAATTATCCAGATGGCAGGACAGTTTATAGATCGTGAGTTGGGCTTTTCCATGGTATCTAACTTTGATCAGACATTTAATACAGAGACAACTATTACGGCTGAATTTTATAATATGCTTTTATTAGTTATTATGCTGTGCTCTGATATGCATTATTTTATCCTGTCGGCGCTATCTGATTCATTTGAACTGATACCTATTGGTAATGCTGCTTTAGATACAGGAACTTTATATGATGTAATGGTACAGTATCTGGTAAATTATTTTGTTATAGCTGTAAGAATAAGTCTTCCTATTCAGATATCAATAATGCTGTTAAATGTTGTTCTTGGTGTGCTTGCTAAGACTGCACCGCAGATGAATATGTTTGTAATAGGTATTCAGCTTAAAATATTTGTAGGATTTGCAATATTGTTTGTCACGTTGGGATTTTTGCCGAATATAACCGGCTTTTTATATAGTGAAATGCAGGATATAGTGACCAATGTTATTAAAGCATTTATTCCTGTGGCATGATAAGACTTTAATTATTATGTTTTGTTTTTCTATTGTTGTATTGAGTAAATTAGAGTATTAGGTATTATACCACTAATAATACATCTCGTATTATTGAAATCAGTTTTTGGCTGTAGAGGATATACATAAATGAATACAGAATATTTGATTCTTATGCCGCTTGACCTTCAGTTGTTTGCCAAAGAAGGACCGGGTGGTGAGAAAACAGAAGATGCAACCTCGAAAAAGCTGCAGGATGTACGTGAGGAAGGTAACGTAGCAAAAAGTACCGAAGTGGTTACTGCTGCAACGCTCCTTACTCTGTTTTTATGTTTAAAGATAGGTGTCGGTTTTGTTGGAAGAAGACTGCTTTCAACTTTCGGCAGATTTTATCCTCTTATCCAAAGATATATTGAGGAAGGGGTTAATGTTTCTAATTTCAGATATCTTTTTGTTAGATTTGCTATAGATCTGGGACTTTCAGTGGCACCATTTTTTGCAACAGGTTTTGTTGTGGCCATATTGGCTAATGCGCTGCAGTTTACCTTTAAGGTTACTGCCAAGCCGCTTGCGCCTAAGTTTTCAAAGATTAATCCGATCAATGGGTTTAAGAGGATTTTTTCGCCTAATACGTTGATCGAGCTTTTGAAATCAATAATTAAGATCGGGATGATATCTTATATTGCTTATGGTGTGCTGGTCGATCATGTTAAAGATATATATCTTTTATATGATATGTCAATCATGCAGGGTATTAACCTTATGTTTGATATAGTAATGGAGCTTGGCATCAAGATCAGTGTTTTATTTATTCTGGTTGGAGCGGCTGATCTGTTTTATCAAAGATGGAAATTCAAAGAAGACAATAAGATGACAAAGCAGGAAGTGAAGGATGAGTTCAAGAACTCTGAAGGAGATCCGCATATCAAAGGACAGCAGAAACAGAGAATGCAGCAGGCTTCACAGAGAAGAATGATGGCAGCGATTCCCGAGGCGGATGTTGTCATCACAAACCCGACGCATTTTGCTGTTGCTCTTTCTTATGAGTCAGGAAAGGGTCAGGCACCGGTGGTTGTTGCTAAGGGTGCGGATTTTATGGCGGCCAGGATTAAAGATATTGCGAAAGAAAATGACGTAGTAATTGTTGAGAATAAGCCTCTTGCGAGAATGCTTTACTATAATGTAGATCTTGATGCGGAAATACCGCCTGAATTATATCAGGCAGTAGCTGAAGTATTAGCTTATGTATATCAGCTTCGGGATCGCGTAAGTTAGTTTTTTAACTCAGTCGGAGAAATCCCCCACCTCTAAGCTTAGGTGTAGGTGGGG
>OMSZ01000278.1 GCA_900313855.1 uncultured Eubacteriales bacterium | reverse complement strand
TGTCTACTATCACTTTTGTCTTATGACAAAGGAGAAATCAAACTTTTTGGTGAGAAGATGACACCGTCAAGAAGGGATATTAAAAGCAGAATAGGAGTTGTTCCTCAAAACGTAGCTGTGTTTGACGAACTTACGGTTTATGAGAATGTTGAATACTTCTGCGGGTTGTATATAAAGGATAAGCAGTTAAAAAAGAGATGCGTGGAGGAAGCAATAGAGTTCGTTGATATTGCGGATTTTAAGAAGTTTTATCCAAAGAAGCTTTCGGGAGGTTTGCTAAGACGTCTTAATATAGCCTGCGGAATAGCTCATAAGCCGGAGCTGATAATATTTGATGAACCTACCGTTGCGGTTGATCCCCAGTCAAGAAACAGGATTTTGGAGGGGATCGGGCAGCTTAACAATAACGGGGCGACGATAATTTACACATCACATTATATGGAAGAGGTTGAACAGCTTTGCAACAGGGTTTTGATCATGGATAAGGGCAGGAAGGTTGCGGAAGGAACCAAAGACGAGCTTAAGGGAATGATTAAAAATACAGAGAGCATTGTTGTCAATGTAAGACGCTTAAGCGATGAAGTGATAAATGATATAAAGGGACTTCATCATGTGTATGATGTCAAGTATATGAATGGAACATTGACGGTTAAATGCAGCGGCGGTAAGCATAACATAACGCACGTTTCGGAATACTTTGAGAAGAACGGAATTGACTATGACAGAATATATTCCGAACTTCCGACACTTAACGATGTATTCTTGGAGATAACCGGTAAGGAATTGAGAGATAAGGAGTGATAGCATGTTTTTAAATGTATTTGTTAACAGATTTAAAATCGTACTTAGAAGTGTAGATGCTATTCTCTGGTCTTTGGCATTTGCTCTGGCACTTGGAACATTGTTTTATTTTGCGTTTAAATCAATATACAAGAATGCAATGAATGTCACGGTTGATGTTGCGGTTGTAGAGGGAGAGGAGCTGTATGATTCCGGCAGCATAGGGAATATGCTTAAGGAGCTTACCTATGAAGACGGAACAAAGATGCTTAATATTAAGAATGTTGACATGGAAGAAGCGAGGAAACTTCTTGACGCAAAAGAACCTGAGGTCAGCGGAATTATTGACTTAAGAGAAATGTCGGATATCAAGCTTATTGTAAATGAATCCGGACTTGAGGCAAGTATGCTTGGCGGAATAGTGAGCGTGTTAAGACAGTATTCATCGATAATAGTAGAAACTATAAAGAGTAATCCGGCTAATATCGATACAGTGGTTAAATCCTTTGACACTGAAGTAAAGGGACTTGTCAAATCTGAACCGATAACGGGTGATAATAAGGATCCTTATGTGACTTATTTTTACAACCTGATCGCCATGATGGCAGTTATGGCATCAATGTCAGGAGTAGCGATTCCGGAAAGCTGTCAGGCTAACCAGTCGGAGGTGGGTAAAAGAGTTGACTGCTCACCGGTAAACAGGGTGCTATATGAGATATCAGGTCTTTTGTCGGCTGCAATTATCAAAATCAGTATAACTGTAATAGGTTTGTGTTACTTTATTTTCGTATTGAAGATTGATTTTGGCGGAGATCTGCCGTATATATTCATGACTGCGATTCTTGCAACACTTCTGGGATTATCACTTGGTTTTTTTATAGGACACATTGGAAGCTTCTCAAAGAAAACAAGGGAGAACATATTGACTACGGTTGTTGTTGCCGGTGGTTTCTTATCAGGACTTATGGTTGCTAATATCAAATCGTTAATTGAGGTTAAATGTCCGATAATCAACAGAATTAATCCGTCGGCTGTCATAAGTGATGCATTTTACACACTTAATATGTATGGTGTTTCAGACAGGTTTTACCACTCGATAATATACATTGTGGGTCTTACGGTAGTGTTCATTGTGGCAGGACTTATCATGTCAAGGAGGAAGAGTTATGCAAGTCTTTAAAGCATTTTTTAAACTGGTTGGTAAATACAAAGTCGGTCTGTTTCTTTATTTCGCATTGTGCGCATTAATGACTGTACTCGTTGCTTCACAGTACAATTCTGATGATAAGGAGAGTTCATTTGCGAGCAATAGTTATTCTGTTATTGTTAAGGATAATGATAATACAGAGCTTTCCAAAGCAATCGTTGATTACTTAAAGACACAGCATAAAGTGGAATTCCACGATTATACGCAGGATGAGATCAAGGATCTTATATACAGTGAGTTTTATACGGCTTATGTTGAGATTCCGGAAGGCTTTATGGATAAACATCAGGATGATGATGCTTTGCAGATTAAAACTCTATATGATACGGGAAAGGCTTCAGGAAGCTTTGTTGTTTTTCAGCTTAACTCGTTTGTGCAAGGAATAATACGATATGAAAATGCCGGATTTAATATTGATGATGCGATCAGGAATACAAAGGAAGCTGTTGAAACGGATAATTTTGTAGAGCTTAATACAAAAAAGGATGATTCTGATTCAAATAGCAAGTTATATAGTTTATTTTTATTCATACCTTATGGTATAATGAGTATGGTTTTATGGTGTGTGCTTCCTGTTGTGCTTAGATTCAGCAACAAGGATATTAAGTCACGAACAGCGATTTCATCGATATCATCACATGAGAGAACACTTGCTCTGTTTTTGGGCTCCACGATAGTTTGTGTGTTTGTATATATATTAATGCTCATTTTATCGGGATGTTTTTTGAAAGAGTATCTGTTTACCACCAAATGGTACCTGGCAGCACTTAATCTGTTAGTGTTCTCATTGGTTAATGGAGCATTCCTTATGTTTATCGCATCCTTCCCTTCAAAGAGTATGCTGAAGGCAAAAGATGTTCTGATCAATATAATTACAATTGCATTCTCGTTTTTGGGTGGTATATTTGTACCGCTTGAACTTCTTGGGGATGATGTAAGAAATGTCGGCAGATTTCTTCCTACTTACTGGTATGCGGTGGGCTTGCAAAAGATTGAAGCCGGAAACTCGTTTGCTGATGTATCTTCCTGTTTCGGAATGCAGGCAATATTCGGGGTGTTCTGTTTAGCTGCCGGACTTGCGATATCAAGAGTCTATATGTATCTTAAGGAGAGTTAATCTCATGAATTGTGGGAGAACTTTATGGAACGTTTTATTGACAGAATAATAATATTTTTATTGACGGTATTTGTCGGTCGTATGATCATGACCGACAGATACCTTATTGTTGTTTTATATTCTGTTTTGTCTTTGGCATTTTTTGATTTCTTCTTTTTGTATAAGACAATACAGAAGGACACATTTCAATTAGTCAGTACAGGTGAGAAGGCTGCCTTTTTATTGCAAATATTGATGGTTTTTGCTGCATTTATTAACAACGACCTTATTATCATGGTTCCGATAGCTTTGTATGGTGCCGTGACCATAAGGAATTATGCAGCCGGCGTTTTAGCATTGATCGCTGTTTTAATATATGCAGGTGGAGATGAACCGTTGTCTGTAATTATATACGTTGAACTATTGCTGGTGATCTCAGTTTATTTAAGTATTAAATGTGGGAGAAATGAAAAACTCAAGAGAGCGGTAATAGCTTTTCGTGATGAATCGGTTATTAAGACAGATGAGCTTAAACAAAAGAATGCGGAGCTTATACAGGCTAAGGATGATGAGGTGTATTTCGGAAGGCTTAAGGAACGTAACCGGATAGCGAGAGAGATTCACGATAACGTAGGTCATATGCTTACAAGAGCGATATTGCAGCTTGGAGCACTTATTGCGATATGCAGGGATGAAACCTTAAAGAGCGGTTTAAATGATCTTAAGGCAACTCTTGATACGGCAATGAATAATATAAGAAACAGCGTACATGATCTGCGTGACGAGGCGATTGATATTCCGTCAGCACTTGAGGATATTACGGCACCGCTTAAGGAAGAAAGAAACCTTAAGCTTGATATAGACATTTCCTCTGATGTTGATAAGGATATTAAATATGCGATCATAGGTGTTGTTAAGGAAGCGGTTTCTAATATAATCAAGCATAGTGATAATGAGAATGTTGATATAACGCTGATCGAGCATCCGGCTATGTATCAGCTGGTGATTCATGATTACGGCAAAAGAGGTGGAAATGGTCTGTCGGCAGAAGGTGTTGATCACAGCGGTATGGGACTTGATAATATAAGAGCGAGAGTCAATGGCGTTGGTGGTAATGTGCTTATAACTGATAATGACGGTTTCAGAATATTCGTAACCATAGGAAAGTGAGAGCTTAATATGAAAATTGTGATAGTAGATGATGACAAATTGGTTGCAATGTCACTTAAAATGATAATTGAGGCAAGTAATGAGGCGGAAGTTCTTGCCTGCGGTCATTCCGGCAAAGAGGCTATAAAGCTTTATGATGAGTATAAGCCGGACATTCTTTTGATGGACATACGCATGGAGGAAATGTCGGGACTTGAGGCCGGAGAAGTGATTATCGATAAGCATGAGGACGCGAAGCTTTTGTTTCTTACAACATTTAATGATGATGAATATATTGTCAAGGCTCTTTCTATCGGTGCTAAGGGATACATCATAAAACAGGATTATGAAAGTATAGTTCCGGCGTTGAAAGCAGTGTATGAAGGTCAGACGGTCTTTGGAAGCGATGTTATGGGGAAGATTCCGGGCATGCTCAAAAAAAATCGCGAAAAAGGTTTTGATTACGAGAAGTTTGGCTTAAGCAGACAGGAGTATGAGATCGTTGAGCTGGTTGCACAGGGCTTATCTAATAAGGAAATCGCAGATAAGTTATGTTTGTCAGAGGGAACGGTCAGAAATTATATAAGCACAATACTTAGTAAATTAGAACTTAGGGACAGGACCAATCTTGCTATTTTTTACTATAAACAGGTGTGATAGCTGGTTTTTATCATTGAAGAGCATTTTCATAAGTCTATGGAGTTTAGTAGGAAAAAAATAGTCCTTGTACGATTTCCTTATGGGAGATCATACAAGGACTATTATTGTATGTATATGCTATATTACTGTCTCTTCTGGTCGAGCAATGCACGAACCTTTGTTGAAAGACCGAAGAGGTTGATGAAGCCCTCTGCGTCCTTATGGTTGTAAAGCTCGCCGGTAGTAAAGCTTGCAAGTGATTCTGAATAAAGTGAGTATGGAGAGGTTGTTCCTGCCTTGATGATGTTACCCTTGTAAAGCTTAAGCTTAACCTCACCTGTAACTCTTTCCTGAGTAGAGTCAACGAATGCCTGCAAAGCCTCGCGAAGAGGAGACCACCATTTACCTTCGTATACGATGTCTGCGAATTTATCGCCGATAGTCTTCTTAAATGCTAATGTCTCACGGTCAAGTATAAGCTCCTCTAACTGAGTATGAGCAGCCATAAGAATGGTTCCACCCGGAGTCTCATATACACCTCTTGATTTCATACCGACAACACGGTTTTCCACGATATCAACGATTCCGATACCATGCTTGCCGCCAAGACGGTTAAGCTCTCTGATTATATCTGAAACCTTCATTTCCTTGCCGTTAACTGAGGTAGGAATTCCTTTATCAAATGTAAGTGTCACATATTCAGCCTCGTCAGGAGCCTTCTCAGGATATGTGCCAAGTACGAGCAGGTGGTCGTAATTAGGCTCATTTGCCGGATCCTCAAGCTCAAGTCCCTCATGGCTTATATGCCATAAGTTACGGTCACGGCTGTAAGAAGAATCTGCAGAGAATGGAAGATGGATACCGTGCTGCTTACAATACTCGATCTCTTCCTCACGTGAGTTCATTGTCCATGAATCCTGTCTCCATGCAGCGATTATCTTAAGCTCAGGACCAAATGCCTTGATAGCAAGCTCAAAACGAACCTGATCGTTACCCTTACCTGTAGCACCATGACAAATTGCTGTAGCGCCTTCCTTGTGGGCGATATCTACAAGAAGCTTACCGATAAGCGGTCTTGCCATTGATGTACCTAATAAATATTCATTTTC
>OMSZ01000349.1 GCA_900313855.1 uncultured Eubacteriales bacterium | reverse complement strand
TTGACATAACCCCCACCTACACCTAAGCTTAGAGGTGGGGGATTTCTCCGACTGAGTTAAAAACCTTCACTTTTTCTCATCAACTTCCGCCACGGCTTTATCACAGCTACTTCGTACCATAGCTTCACCTTTGCTCCGGCTTTACTATCTTTTTCAGAAAAGTCTTACCGGGCATCCGCTGTCATATTCCATTATATTCAATTCACTAAAATTATTCTTCAAATGATCAGCAATAAATGCCACACAGATTTTTTCAAGTCCGTAATGTGTAGCATCAATAACAGTCATACCAAGCTCCATGGCGTCAATTCCGGGATGATGAGAATAATCTCCTGTAAGATAAAGCTCATATCCAAGCCTTTTAACCTCATTAAGCTCACTCTTTCCCGATCCCGGCAGCACTGCTATCCGGTCATATTGTTTTCCTGCCATGGCAGCATTTTGATATAACATAACAAACGGCAGCTTAAATCTGTCCTTAACATATTCACAGACCTCTTCTGCAGTCATAGGTGCAGGAAGAAATCCCCCTCTGCCCATACCATAAATACCGTCCCTGTCCGATTCAAAGATAAGCGGTTTACTATCCTTAAGATCCAGATACTCCGGTCCCGCTGCCAACTCACCCATTCCGCCTATCGTATCAAAATTGGTATGCATCGCGTAATATGATATACGATTCTCCGCCAAGGTAAGAATCTTTTCCGATACCGGATCATCTTCATTGACCTTCTTAAATGATGAAAAGATCATAGGATGATGTGTTATAAGCATATCCACCTTTTCTTCCACAGCCCTTTTCACAGTCCAGGCGGAAGCATCTAAGGCAACCATCACCTTATTAACCTCTTTGTCCTTTCTTCCCACAAGAAGTCCTACATTATCCCATCCTGCGGCATAGTTAACCGGTGACAGCTTTTCAAGACATTCCATTATCTCACTGCATTTCATGGATCTTCACACCTCCCCGCCTGTAACACATCGCTTATAGGCTATGCGATTAACCTTTAACAGCTCTCTCAATTCCTCTATGCGCTGTTCTTTTCTGGTTCCTGATGAAGAATGACCGGCAGCATTTTCCTGTAGATCATCTTCATTTGCAGGATCAAACTGCTCATTTACTCCTTCAAGTCTCTTTAGAATATCACTTATGTTCTTTTCCTCTTTTTCAAGATAACTGATAAGGACCTTGTCCTTATTAACTATATTGTACCTGCCATATAAAAGCTCCGTCTCATCATATAAGGACTCATCACTGCCACAAGCAGCTAAAATTGCCGTGTAGTACTTGCCATCCTCATATACCATGCTCTCTCTTTCTATATGATAAGAATTACCGAATAAAAACCTTCGTATCTCCCTTATATCTGACTGTGGCTGAAGTATAAGCACCGGAGGCTTTTGTGAATTAAGTATCCTTATCCCACGCTCCAGAATATCCTTCATCAATAATCCACCCATGCCGGCAATTATTATAGCGTCGGCTTCTGAGGGCATAAGCTTATCAAGACCATCTGATAATCTCGTCTCTATGAATTTGTCCATCCCGTACTGCCTGATATTATTAGCCGCGATCTTTAGAGGACCTTTTCTAAGATCCATAGCGATCACTTTATCGGCAATACCATCCTTTACCAGCTTAATAGAAACATAGGCGTGGTCACAACCGACGTCAGCGACTGTTTCCACTCCCTTTGGAACAAGTCCGGCAACAGTTTCCATTCGTTTTGATATAACAAGTTCCTTCACTTAACAACTCCATAATAATTATAAATAACAATTCTTACTCGAGATAATCACGAAGCATTCTGCTGCGGCTCGGATGTCTTAGCTTTCTCAAAGCCTTAGCCTCGATCTGACGTATTCTCTCTCTCGTTACATTAAATTCCTTACCAACTTCCTCTAAGGTTCTGTTTCTTCCGTCATCAAGTCCGAAACGAAGCCTTAATACCTTCTGCTCCCTCTCAGTAAGTGAAGATAATACCTCTACAAGCTGCTCATGGAGCAATGTGCTTGCAGCAGCCTCTGCAGGTACGGGAACATTTTCATCCTGAATAAAATCTCCAAGATGACTGTCCTCCTCTTCACCGATAGGCGTTTCCAACGATACCGGTTCCTGGGAAATCTTAAGTATCTCTCTTACACGTTCAACCGGAACCTCCATCTCCTCTGCTATCTCTTCAGGACTCGGTTCTCTTCCAAGCTCCTGCAGCAACTGTCTTGATACACGGATAAGCTTATTGATGGTCTCAACCATATGAACAGGGATTCTTATTGTTCTTGCCTGATCAGCTATTGCTCTGGTGATCGCCTGTCTTATCCACCAGGTAGCATATGTAGAGAATTTATAACCTTTTCTGTAATCGAATTTCTCAACTGCTTTGATAAGACCGAGATTACCCTCCTGAATGAGGTCTAAGAAAAGCATTCCCCTTCCGACATAACGTTTAGCAATACTTACTACCAGACGAAGGTTAGCCTGAGCAAGCTTCTTTTTGGCCTCATCGCCTCTTACAATGAGCTCTTCCAGGTTATTTCTGGTTTCGTCATCAATCTCGTCCTGAAGCTCAACTAACTGCTCTGCAGCCATGTCTCCTTCTTCCATCTGCTTTGCCAACTCAATCTCTTCATCAGCACTTAAAAGATCCACCTGACCTATCTCTTTAAGGTACATACGCACAGGGTCCTCTATATTGGTTCCTTCAGGAACCGTGAGATCATCATACTTCTCAGCCTCATAATCATCTGTGCTCTCGACCTCCAAAATAGCATCCTCACTTGGAATCGTAAGAACCTCAACATTCTTCATTTCAAGGAAATCAAAAACCTTCTCCATTACCTCGGTAGTAAGCTCGATCTCCTTGCAGTTTGCAAAGCAGGCGATGATCTCATTATCCTCGATAACGTTCTTGTTTTTCTTGGCAATGTCTAATAACTCTTTTAACTTTGCCTGATATTCCTCGTTCTTCGTGATATCTTTTTGTTCTTCCATGTGTCCATCCTTCCTTATCTTATAACAGAGTGTTTTTCTTAAGAAACATTTATTATTATTTTTTCTATTGCTTTTTTCTCATCCATCAACCGCTTGATAAGCATAAGATCTGTACCTGCCCCCTCAAGCTGTTTCTGAATGCTTTTTCTTTTGATCCTTTTGACAAGATCGGTTACCGCCTGTGATCTCTCAACCTCATCGATCTCAACGCCGAAGTCCTGCTGCATGATCGATGCTACCTTCTCATGCTCCTCCATACTATGATAATGATTCATTATAACCGCAGGCTCCACTTTGGAATTTGTGTTATACTGCTCATAGATCATCTTTACCACATCCCGGTAAACTTCATCGAAAAAGTCTTCCGGCTGTAAATACAGGCACACCTTGGGTATCAACGATTCATCATTGATAAGCCAGGTGATAAGTACCCGTTCTGATTTTAAATTCTGTTTTTCCTTCTCCTCCTGCGGAGATCCTCTTCTTTCCTGCTGCTTAAATACGCTGTTATCTATGATTCCTGCCTTTGAAACACCGAAAGCCGTAACCGCCTCTTTAAGTGAGGCTTTGTCTATACCGTATTTCTCAGACACACTGTCTATATAATTATTTCTCTCTAACGGATCCATTATCTTAGAAAGGCACTTAGCAGCCTCCTTCTGGAATTCCGTCCTCTCCTGCGGATCATTCTGATCAAAGCCTTCTTCTAACTTTCCGATCTCAAACATGATCCCGCTTATTGCTTCCTCTATTCTTTTTTCAAATTCCTGCGTTCCTTCCGTCTGAATAAGTTCATCAGGATCCTTGTAAGGTTTTAGCGAAATTACTCTTGCAGGCAGTTCGAACTCACGCATTATCGATAAAGCCCTTAACGCTGCCTTTGTACCTGCATCGTCACTGTCATATGCCAGATACACCCTGTCAGTATATCTCTTGATCAGATTGACCTGTCCGACAGTAAGCGCAGTTCCTAAAGATGCAACCGCATTATCAAATCCTGCCTGATGCATTGATATCACATCCATATATCCTTCACAAAAAATGATCCCTTTTCTCTTACTTTTCTTAGCCAGATTAAGTCCGTATAAGTTCCTACTCTTATCAAATACCGGCGTGTCCTGTGAGTTGATATACTTAGGTGTTCCATCTCCCATAACTCGTCCACCAAAACCTATTACCCTGTTATTGGGATCTATTATAGGATACATAACCCTATTCCAGAATCTGTCCGAAGCTCCATACTTCTCATCTACCTTAATAAGTCCTGCCTTTAACATCTCTTCGTCATTATAACCTTTTGACTTCAGATATTTATACAGATCATCGCTGTACTTGTCCGAATAGCCTAATCCAAACTTAGTAATTGTCTCTTCCGTCAAGCCTCTTTTAGTCAGATATTCAAGGGCATTCTTACCATGCTCTGTCTTTAACAGATAGTGGAAATATCCCGCAGCAATCTTGTTCATTTCCTTGATTCTTGAACGTTCATCTTCCTTCTTTCTTTCATCCTTAGACATTGCCCGTTCCGGCAGCGACACTCCTGCTCGCTCTGCCAATGATTCGACCGCCTCAGGAAAGGACATATTCTCATGTTCCATGAGAAATGTGTAGACGTTACCACCTACACCGCATCCGAAGCAATGATACATCTGCCTCTCGCGGCTTACATGAAAGGAGGGGGTCTTCTCATGATGAAACGGACAGCATGCTGTATATGAATTTCCTTTGTGCTTTAGGTTTACATAACTCCCAATGACATCCACAATATCATTTCTTGCACGTACCTCTTCTACCACTTCATCCGAATAATACAAGCCTATCACCTACCACTTCCATCCGGTCGGCTCAAACGCCTCCTGGAACTTGAGTACTGCATAATTATCGGTCATACCTGCAATATAGTCACATACGACTATCTCGCGGTCCTCGCCATCATTTATCATCTGTACGAATTCTTCCGTCATAGCCTCAGGTCTTGACATATAATAGTGGAATAATTCCTGAAGCATTCTCTTAGCCTTGCCCTCTTCTCCTTTTGCGACAGGATTGGTATATACCGTATCAAATAAAAAGCTCCTAAGTTCTGTCATAGCCTGTCTTATCTCTGGCGAACAGATAATATCGCCGGTCCCCTCACTGTGAAGGATCACATCATGTATTATCGTATTAAGCCTGTCCCTGGTCCTTTTTCCCAAAATATCCGTACAATTATTAGGAAGATCCTCCTCCTTAAGAATCCCGCCTCTAATTGCATCATCTATATCATGATTAATATACGCGATCTTATCCGAGATCTGAACGATCTTTCCCTCTAAGGTCGAAGGCTTTCCGGTAGTCTTATGATTGACGATCCCGTCCCTTACTTCAACCGTAAGATTAAGACCCCTGCCCTTCTTCTCAAGATGTTCAACCACACGTATACTCTGTTCATTATGCTTAAAGCCCTTAGAACACACCTCGTTAAGCGCCCGTTCTCCCGCATGTCCAAAGGGCGTATGTCCAAGATCATGTCCAAGTGCTATCGCTTCCGTTAACTCCTCATTAAGTCTGAGTGCTCTTGCAATTGTCCTTGCCGTCTGTGAAACCTCTAACGTATGCGTCATTCTGGTTCTGTAATGGTCGCCTTCCGGCGATAAGAACACCTGCGTCTTCTCCTTGAGCCTGCGAAACGCTTTGCAGTGTATAATCCTGTCTCTGTCCCGCTGATATATTGTCCTTACATCACACATGGGTTCCTCAATATCTCTTCCCTTTGACTGATCGGAAAATGCAGCATACTCGCAAAGATATTCATGCTCCCATGCTTCTAACTTCTGTCTGACGTTCACCCTGACTCACCTTCCTTTGTCGCACTCATTTAGACAACGAATGGACGGAAAAATACCCGTCCATTTAGTAATATACGACATGAAATCAAAAATACCTTTTTTTAATTTTCAAAAGGTTGATCGCAAAACCAACTTCCGGTTTGAAACTATATGCAAATTTGGGTAAGACTTGCTTCCGGTTTACCATTTGTCAAGACTCGCTCGCGAGTCTTGCGCGCCGGATTCGGGTCTGCTTTAGCAGACTCACTTCCTATTCGAATCCGTGCGCATC
>OMSZ01000390.1 GCA_900313855.1 uncultured Eubacteriales bacterium | reverse complement strand
TTAGAGGTGGGGGATTTCTCCGACTGAGTTAAAACACCCCATATCAATCATTACATTCAAAAAAGAGCCGATACTCATCGACTCTATTATATACTATATGCGTGATATTCGCAAATTAAAGATTATATATACTCAACAGGCTATACGGCATTGTACTCCTTCAACCAATACAGTACGTCATATGTGCATATTCCATCTTAATATATGGAAACAACTCGGTTATATACTGTACTTCATCCAACATAAGTTCTATTTCTTTTCATTTTTTATAATCCGCAGAATACTGATAACCTCTTCCAGCTTGAAATGCCAATATAATCATCTCTATGCTTTTTGCCGAATAATCCCTATATTTAAAATAATACACCAATGTCTCAAGAAAGTTATCTATACTATCTTTACTAACGTCTGAAATGGAAATATTATCCGGTTTTCTGAATAAATAGCTTCTTAACAACTCTTGAACAAACGCTTCATTAACAAATACTAATTGCTCATTTTCCTTATCCGTCAATTGGATCACCTTATGTCGCAAAAGCCAAAAACTCAAATATGCATAGATCTTCGAATCATGAACCTTTTCTATCCCCTGAAAGTCTTTCAGTCTATAGATGTCAACAAAATAGTCTATTATAACATGATTTAATATCTTTTCTGATATATATACACTATCCTGCAATTTTTCAGATTCAACATATACATACAGCATATCATATAGCCATTCATATCGTTCTTTTATTCTTTCTTTAGTGAAATGTTTTATAATAAAATCATAAGTCTCGTTAGATAGTTCATCATCACTCATAATATTTCAGCTCCCTAATTCTTTTATTAATTAAATACCTGCTACTGGAGCTAAGATGATTCTCAAAAATATTTTTAAATAATTTTTCAAACCCGCCCCTAAAATCCTTACCATGGTTCGGTCGTTTTTCCACTCTAATTTCTCCAGTTTTAATTGAGAAAATAAAATTGTCAGCTGCTTTTTTTGCCTGTTCAGAATACATACTCTCCATATCTGTCATATAACCATTACATTTGTCAATATATACTCCTAATAAGCACCATAAACGCACAATCGTTGATTTTTGATTACAGATAATTTATAATATCTCTATACATTTTATGGAGATTATAATTATGACGTTTGATCAAATTCTTAATGAAATTACCAAAGTATGCCGCAAACACGAGGTTGCACATCTGTATCTGTATGGTTCTTATGCGAAAGGAACTCAGACGCCAACAAGTGATATAGATATAATAGTCAAGGGTTGCAACAACATAGGCAACTTAAAAGAAGAATTAGATTTAATACCAACTTTGAAAAAGATTGATATCTTTGAATATGAAAAATGTAAAAACGAATTTCTTAAGGAGGACATGAATAAATATGGAAAGCAGATCTATTAACAGATATAACAGTTTTCTTCGTTCCCTGAGTAATCTCAAAACGGTCAGAACAAGAGATTTATCGGACGATTTCGTAATCAGTGGGACCGTACAGAAATTCAATCTTACATTTGATATTGCATGGAAAGTGATGAAGGATATTGTCATCAACCATTACAAAGTATTAGACTTTGCCACGGGTTCTCCAAGAGATACTCTGCGTATGGCTGCATCTGTACGGCTAATTGATGATGACACATGGATGACCATGCTAGATGACCGTAACGCATTTGCACATGACTATGATGGTCTTCTTGCCAAAGAAGGTGTTAACCGTATCATCAATGACTATATTCCTTTGTTAGATAAGTTATGCGATTGCATTAAGAAAATTGGGGTATATTAGATATTATCGGAAAAAGAGAGGGGAACACATGAAGGATAAAAAAATCAGCATAATTCTACCATGCTACAATGTCGAGCAGTATCTCGACCGCAGTTTTTCCAGTCTTAAGAATCAGACATTGGGATTTGAAAACATGGAGCTTATCTTTGTAAATGACGCCTCGACCGATGGCACTTTAGATAAGCTGACCAGTTTTGAAGAGCAATATCCGGATAATATCATAGTTATCAATTTCCCCGAGAATCGCAGACAGGGTACGGCAAGAAATGTCGCCTTGGAATACGCGTCAGCCCCATATATCGGATATGTAGATTCCGACGACTGGGTGGATATCACCATGTTTGAGAAAATGGTGACGGCAATTGAAAAGTATGACTGTGACTTTGTTGAATGCCGCTGGGATCTCTGCCGCGACGAGAACCACAGCACCTCTATCAAGAAGCTTGGTGCTAACGGATATCTTGATCTTTCCGATCCCGAAACGCATGCGAAATTTATCGGTGACCAGATCGGGATAACTGCACTCTGGAGCAAGGTGTTCAAGAAATCCTTCCTTGTGGATAACGATATTTACTGTCCTGAGCAGATAAGATATGAGGACATCTTCTTCTGCTATCTCGCATTTATCTATGCAAAATCCTACTACCGGATCGATGAACCGCTTTACCATTATTTCATCAATCCGACAGGAACCGTACAGAGCAAGAAGCAGATACACCAGTTTGACAAAATGCCGGTAGCACTCGGATTTCTTCACACCTGTAGAGAGAGGGGACTGCTTGACAATAGGACTGCTTCTGATCAAGATTTCGCAGATAATGCATCTACAGAAAACAGTTCCTCTTCAGTGGGCGGTTCTGGTGAAAGCAGCTCCGCTTCAGATAACAAAGCCTCGATCACCTTAAACGACAGCATAGAGTGGATGTTCCTTGAAAAATATTATGTATATATGATGTGGGAGATATTTCAGGAATTTCCTGAACAGGCATATGATCGGTACCTTGAAATGCGCGAGACCATTTTGTATGAAGTGCCTGATTATAAGAGTAATCCCTACAGGAAATGGGAAAGCAACGCGTTTGACGATATCATGTTAAGCTTTCTTGACCATGAGTTTGACAAAGAGACTTTCGAAAGTCTTCGAGACGAGATTTTGATAAAGTTTGGTAAGCAGCCTGAATCTGTCAGCTTTCAAGCATCAAGCAATCGCGATAATACAACACAAGTTCATCAATTAACAAATAGTACTGAGCAATCATCAGATAATATGCATTCAACTGATAAGCATTACCGAATCCTCTTCTGCAAACGAGGTTCGATCTGTGAAGACGGCATTTCCAATGCTTTCAGATATCTTGATTACGACGTCGATAATATGACAAAGCAATTCACAAGCTACGACTATGATAAGGACTACCTTACAGCTCTTGCTGACAGACTGGAAAAAGCAATGAATAACGGCGAGCAATACGACTGCGTATTCACCGTTAATTTCATCCCGATAATTTCCCGCTGCTGCAATGTTTTTAAGGTTCCATATGTGTGCTGGACTGTGGACAACCCTGATTTCGAGCTCTTCTCTAATACGATAGAGCTTCCGGTCAACAGGATATTCATGTTCGACAGGAGTCAGTATAACAAGTTTGCCCCGAAGAATCCGGATAACATATTCTATATGCCGCTTGCCTGCGATTATGAAGCCTGGAATTCTTTTGAACTTAGTGCACAGGACCATAAAAACTACTACTGCGATATATCATTTATCGGCTCTACCTATGAGGAGAAATGTAAATATAACGATATTGTCAACGATCTGTCTGATTTCACAAAAGGCTATGTTGACG
>OMSZ01000347.1 GCA_900313855.1 uncultured Eubacteriales bacterium | reverse complement strand
AGGAACCGCTTCCTCATCGGTAAGCTTAAATATACTCATTGAAAGAGGCGCAAGCGATATCATAAGGGAATTTCTTCTGCCATCACAGGTAGAACGCTTGCTGGCGCGGACATATGGATTAACACTTCCATCACCACCGTATTCTAATTCTTCGCTCGAGAATATCTCCTTATAGTTTCCTACATAAGGAACTCCCACCTTGTAGCTCTTATATGAATTCGGCGTGAAATTACATACTATTAAAAGTGTGTCTTCTTTCTTCTTTGTCTTTCTAAGGAATGAAACAATACTTTCATTAGCGGCAGTATTATTAATCCACTCAAAGCCGTCCGCATTATTATCAAGAAGATACAGCGCAGGCTCTTTCTTATAAAAATGATTAAGTGCTTTCACATAATTCTTAAGGATAGTATGCGCATCGAAATCCAGCAGATCCCACTCAAGCTCACCGTTCTCCGAAAACTCCTTAAACTGCGCAAATTCCTGTCCCATTGCAAGAAGCTTCTTACCCGGGTGAGTCAGCATACATCCATATAATAATCTTAAGTTGGAGAACTTCTCCTCATAACCGCCGGGCATCTGGAAGGCAATAGAACCCTTGCCGCCTACAACCTCATTATGAGAAAACTCAAGAATATAATTCTCATCATAAGCTGTTCCCAAGCTGTCAATAAGCTTCTTATGCTCATATTTTCTATACAAAGGATCTAATGCCATATAAGACAAAAGATTCTTCATCCATGACATATTCCACTGATAGTCAAAGCCCATACCGCCTTCGCTCTCATCGTTGGTAAGCATCGGCCATCCTGACTCCTCTTCAACTATCATCCTGCAATACGCATATCTTTCTTTGATGATCTTATTAAGCTCTTTAAAAAATGCAATAGCATCAAGATTCTCATTACCGCCATACTGATTAGGAATCCAGTTACCGTAAGAACGTCCGTAATCAAGATAAAGCATTGATGCAGCACTATCGATTCTAAGGCCGTCTAAATGATACTTAGACACCCAGTATATAGCATTCGAAACAAGATAATTCCTAACCTCGTTCCTGCCATAATCAAATATATATGTACCCCATCTTACATTCTCACTTCTTCTCTTATCGGAAGGCTCATAAAGCGGCTCTCCGTCAAATCTGGCAATTCCGTTCTCATTCATAGGAAACTGACTCGGAACCCAGTCACATATTACACCAATTCCCTTGCTGTGCATATGATCAACAAAATACATGAAATCATCCGGCTTGCCATATCTTGATGTCGGGGCATAAAAGCTTGAAGTCTGATAACCGAAGCTGCTGTCATTCTCATGCTCCATAACAGGCATAAGCTCAACATGGGTATAACCCATATCAGCCACATAGTCAGCAAGCTCCTTGGCAATCTCTCTATAGGTAAAGAACTCCCTTCCGTCCTTAGGTCTTTTAAATGATCCCAAATGAACCTCATATATATTCATTGGCATCTCTTTACCGGCATTAGCCTTTAACGACTTCATATAGTCGGAATCCTTCCATTCGTAAGAAAGATCTGCTATCATCGAAGCATTACCCGGACGCAGCTCACATGCATTGGCATAAGGATCAGGTTTCATAAATGTATTACCATTAGCATTCTGAATCTCATACTTATATATCTCTCCGGCTTTAAGTCCCGGAATAAACAATTCAAAAATCCCCGAATATTCAATTCTTCTCATAACGTGTATTCTGCCATTCCATTTATTAAAATTACCAACGACAGAAACTCTGACCGCTCTTGGCGCCCAGACCGCAAAAAGAACACCCTCCACACCATCTAACATGCATGGATGAGCACCCATTTTCTCAAATATCTCATAGTGAATACCGTCTCCGAATCTGCTAATATCAATCGGATCAATAACAGGCTCAAAGGAATAAGGATCTATGATCTCTTCCTCTTTCCCATCCGGATAATTAACCACATAATAATATACAAAGCTTTGCTTTTCCGGAATCTTTATTGTAAAAAAGCCCGGAATCCTGTCACTTGTAAGATTAAATGTATCTTTGGTATTCTTACTTACCGCGGTTACACTTTCAGCACCCGGAAAATATGCATTTATATATACCCCATCAACCGACTCGTGCATTCCGAGTATATGATGCGGATTATCATGGTGTCCGGCAGCTAACAATTCCACCTCTGCCCAATTGATTGCGAACACCGATCTTTTGTTGGTTGTCATATTATTCTCCTGCTTTATTATTATTCACCGCGTAATTGCTTAACTACACGCTTAATCGATTCATTATATTCTTCCTCAGAAGAATTCTCGAACACGATCAATTCCTTGATATTATCAGGCTGATTGAAATTACAGCTTGCTATATACTCATCCCAATGCTCTAACTTCCACGTATCTCTGTCAGAGTTACGCTTTATCATACGTTCCTTACAGACCTCAACTCTTGTATTGACCCATATTACTACGAGCTCAGCTCCATGTCTTGCCAATCTCGCTCTTAAGGAATCAAGATACTCGTCATCTCTTATCTCATCAGTAAATGGTGCATTAATAAGTACGGTATCATTGTAATCCAAAGCTTCCATAGCCAGATCTAATACACAATAGTACTCATAATCACGAATCTCTCTCTGAAAGAAATCGGAGGAACGATTATACTCTTCACCCGCCACCTTAAAAATCTGCTTAGACAAAACGATAAGTGTATCCTTATCCAAATAAACGCAATTATTAAGCGCCTTCGCAAGCTGCTTTGAAATAAAGGTTTTTCCGCATGCCGGCGGCGATGTAACCAGTATTAAATGTTTCATAAAAATATGTGCCTCCTTTATAGTTTAACGGTCAAAATCATCATTTGTCCGTTTCATTACAATATACGAGCAGAATTATATCATAATTATGGAGACTTGACAATAAAATACAGTAATTTTTCAAGATTTTTATTAAAAATATATAGGACAAAAATTATATGTCCAAAAAGCTTTTCATATTCTTTAAAGCTGATTTTTCCAAACGTGATACCTGAGCCTGTGAAATCGCGATCTCATCCGCCACTTCCGTCTGCGTCTTTCCTTCGAAAAACCTTAATTTTATTATGTTATATTCTCTCTCGGAAAGTCTGTCCATAGCTTCCTTCAATGAAATATCCTCAATCCAGTTATCCTCTTTGTTTTTCTTATCCTTAACCTGATCCATCAAAAACAAAGTATCTCCGCCATCCTGATAGACCGGATCGTATAACGAAACAGGAGTTGCAATGGCATCTAATGCCATCACCACCATTTCCTTCTCGATATCAATATCCTTTGCAATCTCATCAATTGTGGCTTCCCTGTTTTCCTCCCTTAATATCCTCTCTTTTGCGTATATCGCTTTATATGCAATATCCCTTAAGGATCTCGATACCCTTATCACACTGTTATCTCTTAGATATCGTCTGCATTCACCGATTATCATCGGAACCGCGTATGTCGAAAAACGTACATTTAAACTGCGGTCAAAATTATCTATCGCTTTCATCAACCCTATACAGCCAACCTGAAACAAATCGTCTGCATTCTCACCTGCCGTCTGAAACCGTCTTATTACTGATAATACCAGTCTTAAATTACCTTTGATCAACTCTTCCCTGGCATTCTCATCCCCCTGCTCTATCCTCATAAATAGTTCATTCTTTTCCTCATTGGTAAGAAGCGGCAGCTTAGCGGTATTCACTCCGCAGATAACGACTTTTCCGGGTGCCATCCTGCATGTCCTCCTCAATCTATTCTTATAAATAGATGATTAACAAAAAGCACCCGGTTTATACTCTGTTTATTGCGGTAATGATTTCCTTTTTTTGAGCCGATTCGT
>OMSZ01000346.1 GCA_900313855.1 uncultured Eubacteriales bacterium | reverse complement strand
TTTGATCTTATTGATAATGATACGGTATGTCTTTCTAATATTAACAGACAGATCATTGCAACCCATAAGACGATAGGGCAGTACAAGACAGAAGTAATGCGGGAGCGGATGCTTGAGATCAATCCTGATGTGGATGTAAGAATACACAATTGTTTTTTTCTCCCGGAGAATGCTGATGAGTTTCCGTTTGACGAATATGATTATGTCGTTGATGCTGTGGATACGGTCACTGCCAAGATTGAGCTTGTAATGAAATGCAGCAAAGAAGGAATTCCCGTGATAAGCTCGATGGGAGCAGGTAATAAGCTTGAAGCAAGCGCTTTTAAGGTGGCAGATATCTATAAAACACAGATGTGTCCGCTTGCCAAGGTCATGAGACGTGAGCTTAAAAAACGCGGAGTTAAGAAGCTTAAGGTGGTTTATTCGGAAGAGATACCTTTAAGTCCTATTAAAGAAATGTCAAATGATTGTCGGACAAATGCAGCTAGTGTGCAGGAGGCAGAGAATAAAGCCCCCGGGAAAAGAGCGGTTCCCGGAAGTGTGGCATTTGTTCCTTCTGTGGCGGGCTTGATCATTGCGGGAGAGGTTGTAAAGGATATTACAGGATTGAAAGGAAGCTTCTAAAAAGCAGTAATCTGAGTTTTACTATATTGATCATAATATCTTTAGTTGTGATAAATTGCATGCGACAGGAGAGTAACCATGAATAATTATGACTACATTTTTTTTGATCTTGACGGAACTATAACTCAATCGGAATTTGGCATAATCCGTTCTGCAAGATATGCGCTTTCCCAAATGAATATAGACACAAGCAGCGAGACTGATAAGCAGCTTCAGAAGTTCATAGGTCCACCTTTGTTTAACTCATTTCAAGATTTTTATGGGATGAATGACGAGGATGCCGAAAGGGCTGTGAAGCTTTATCGGGATTATTATGAGGTTGAAGGATTGTTTGACGCACCGCTTTTTGACGGAATAGAGGAGACGGTAAGGACTCTTCACGAACATGATAAAAAGCTCTATGTTGTTACGTCTAAGCCGCAGGTTACGGCAAAGCGGATAATAGTGCATTTCCATCTGAATGACTATTTTGATGCTGTCATAGGTCCCGGTAAGAGTGAGAAGAGTCCGAATAAGAAGCAGCTTATCGAGCGAGCGATAGGCGAAAATGATATTAGCAACAGGCAAAGAGTCATCATGATCGGTGACCGCAAATACGATATTGTGGGCGCGAAGGATGCGGGTGTTGATTCAATCGGTGTGCTTTATGGATACGGAAGTCTTGACGAGCTTAAGGAAGCCGGCGCAACCTACATCGCAGAGACGCCGTTAGACATTTTATCAATTATTGAAGAGGGCAGGCTATGATACAGGATATCTATCCGAGCAAATTAGATAACAGTTTTCATTTATATGATATTAAGGATGATGATAATCTGCTGGTTTTTGACAATGAAGGAAGGGTTCTTGTAAGTATAACGGATGGGCGGATCCATTTTACTACCGCAAAAGATGTAAATGCCACAAAGACGGTTTATCTTTTCTCTGTGGATGATAAGCGGTACTTTCTGGCGGCGGAGGTTTGCGATCATTCTAAGCAGGGTTTTTCTTATCATTCTGTTAGGGAGCTTCGTGACACGTGCGCGGACAAGGAGATGTTTGCTGCATTTACGGCTTATCATTTATGGAAGTGGTATTCAGATAACAGATACTGCGGTAAATGTGCTTCTTTTCTTGAGTTTGATCAAAACGAGCGGGCGCTTGTATGTAAGAAGTGCGGCAATATAATCTATCCGCGGATCAATCCTGCCGTTATAGTAGGAGTGATAAAGGATGAGTGCCTGCTGGTTACAAGGTACCGCCGCGGCTATGGTCATAATGCGCTTGTGGCAGGTTTTACCGAGATAGGCGAGACGCTTGAGGAGACGGTAGCGCGCGAGGTCTTAGAGGAGACCGGCGTACACGTTAAGAATATAAGATATTACAAGTCGCAGCCCTGGGGAATGGCACAGGATATTCTGGTTGGCTTTTTCTGCGAGGCGGATGGTGATGGAACGATCCGTATGGATGAGAACGAACTGAAATATGCCGAGTGGGTAAGGCGCGGGGAAATCGAGATGCAGCCGAATAATCTGAGTCTTACCAATGAGATGATGAGAGTTTTCAACTCGGATATAGAAATCACACGGGCAGGTCTTTAGAGGAGGATATGAACAATTATGAATAAAATGAAGTATTCTAAGAGATGGTTAGCGGCGCTTTGCCTGACTGCAGTGTTGTCGATGACGGCTGCCTGTGGTGATAATGCAGCGCAGAATACGGCGGTTGAAAATACTATTAATGATACGGAGGTTAATGAGGAAGAGACAGATAACGTTTCTGACATGGGCGGTGACGAAGCCGGAACGGAAGCTGCCATAAATGATGAAACAGCTTCGGATAATACTGAAAATGGTGCAGTAAATGAGACTTCGGCAAATGATGAAGATCAATATAAGGCTGAGATAGACAAGCTGCTGTCAACAGATGCAGTTTTGCCGGCAGAGACAGAGCTGTTAGCGCAGATGGCAGCATGTGTTACATTTTCCCGGATTCTTGATGAGGAGGGTGTTGTTTTTTCCAAGATGGATTCTTACAAACAGGGTGCGCTTAGAACCCAGATATTGAAGGAGGTCTTAAGCAGTGAGAATGCATTTAGCGGCGCAATAACAATAACCCAGGCTGATGATAAATATGATGCTGATATGCTGATCCCGGTAGACGAAGCAATTGCGTTTTTCAAGGATGTGTTTGGCGCTGAGGATTTTACGAAGGGTGATCACTTTGAGCGTGTTGAGGATGGATATATTTTATGGTCTTACGGTGACGGTGATCCCTGGGAGAGAATTGAGCACATGCAGTTCTTTTCGGATGATAACTACTATCTGTTAACAGGACCGTCGTTCTATGAGGATAATAGCGGTTCCACGAAATTCATGGGTTATGCCGACATTTTGTTTGAGAAAAATGCCGACAGCCGATATGGCGTTACGCTTACTTACGGACGATATCGCAATGAGAAGATCAAGGTTTCCTCTGTCGAAGCAACCTCGGAGCTTGCGGCGGCAAGCGGAAAGAATTATTCTGCCGGAAATCTTATTGACGGTGACTATTCAACTGCCTGGGTTGAGGGTGTGCAGGGAGTTGGCGTAGGGGAATCATTTACCCTGCATCTTGATAAAAGTCAGCCGGTATATGGCGTACAGATATGCAATGGCTATACGGAAAATTACGATCTGTACACAAAGAACGGAATGCTTGCAAGCGTTAAGGTGGACTTTGGAAACGGCAAGGTCATTGAGGATAATGTGTACGGATATGGCTTTGAAAATGCTGACACTGATTATCTGGCAGAGCTTAATCTCAACAGGATAGAGCTTGACGAGCCGGTGGTGACGGATAAGATAACAATCACCATCACAAGTGCGTCCGTTGGAACGAAGTATGACGATACCTGTGTCAGCGAGGTTGTTGTCTACTAATGTAGTGTAAGTTTTCTTTGTAACATAGTGTGATATATGATAGAATTAGATTGCCTGTTGTGAGGATGGGCAATCTTTTCTTTTTATGAGAAATTGAGCCGTATCATAATGAAAGAGTAGGAATGATAATAAAATGAGCGCGTATGTAGAGTTTAAAAATGTTAAGAAAACATATAAGACCGGAGAGGTGGAGATTCATGCCTTAAATGATGTCAGTTTTGAGATTGAAAAGGGCGAGTTCTGTGTGGTTGTGGGCGCCTCCGGTGCAGGAAAGACCACTATCCTTAATATTCTAGGCGGCATGGATACTTTAACCTCGGGAAGTGTTAGGCTGGATGGTGCCGAGATATCTGCCTACAACAAAAAGCAGCTTACTGCTTACAGACGTTATGATGTCGGCTTTGTATTCCAGTTCTATAATCTGGTCGGCAATCTTACCGCGCTTGAAAATGTCGAGCTTGCGGCGCAGATATGCAAAGATCCTATGGATGCGGCAACGGTGTTAGAGGAGGTAGGACTTGCTGACAGAATGAAGAATTTCCCGGCACAGTTATCCGGCGGGGAGCAGCAGAGAGTTGCGATAGCAAGAGCGCTTGCAAAAAACCCGAAGCTGCTGCTTTGTGATGAACCGACAGGCGCGCTTGATTACGTTACAGGTAAGGCGGTACTTAAATTGCTGCAGGATACCTGCCGCCGTACAGGAATGACAGTTGTTGTAATAACACATAATCAGGCACTTACAGCAATGGCGGACAGAGTTATCAAGGTAAAAAGCGGACGCATTTCCGATATGCGCCTTAACGAACATGTAGTGGATATTGAAGACATAGAATGGTAGGCATCGTCAGATAACTTAATGAGTGCGAGTGGTAGCGAAGCACGAATTTAGTTGTAGACATACCAGCGCCCTTAGTGAACGAAGCGAACTTAGTAGCTGGTAGAGAACGATAACGAGACTAGTCGTAGCCATGTCGACGCCCTTAGTGAGCGAAGCGAACTTAGTAGTCGACTAGGCATCATAGATAACTTAACAATTGTAAGCGAAGGTAATAAATGAAAAGTACAATGCGAAAAACCACCTTAAGAGAAATACGGCAATCGTTTGGCCGCTTCTTTGCGATATTTGCAATTATCGCACTTGGAGTCGGTTTCTTTTCGGGTGTCCGGATCACAACTCCTGCGATGATACATACCGTTGACGATTTTCTTCAGAAGAATAATTTTTACGATTACCGTATCGTGTCAACGCTTGGCTTTGAGGATAAGGATGTTGAAGCGTTTGGTGAGCAGGAGGATGTTAGATATGTCGAGGGCGCATACAGCATCGATGTGCTTTACGATAATGAAAACGGTAAGGAGTTAGTGATAAAAACACATTCCATGCCGGATAAGATCAACGGAATACAAATTGTTAAGGGGCGTCTGCCTGAAAAGGATAACGAGTGTGTTGTGGATGCCGTTATGCATAATATTCCGGAGATTGGCTCTCACATTTATGTCAAAGACAGTAATGAAGCTGATACACTTGATATGATAGGGATAAAAGAGCTTACGGTTGTCGGATATGCCGATTCTTCATATTATGTGAATTTTGAGAGGGGAACAACTTCTATCGGAACAGGGACTGTCGACGGTTTTTTGTATGTTCCGAAGGGATTTTTTGATAGTGATATTTATACCGAAGTATTTGTAAGACTTGATGAGGATTATGAGATATACTCTAAGGCTTATAAAGATTACATGAGCGACAAGAAGGATTCATGGGAAGCATTTGCTGATGTTGTAGCAGATGAGAGGTATGATCGTCTGATTACAGAGGCCAATGAGGAGCTTGCTGATGGTGAAAAAGAGCTTGCCGACAAGAAGAAGGACGGTGAGAAAGAGCTTTCAGATGCGAAAAAAGAGCTTGAAGATGGAGAGAAGGAATTAACTGATGCCAGGCAGGAGCTAAATACTGCAAGGAACAAATTAAGTGATGCTAAGAGCACGATAGATGAGAATAAAACAAAGCTTTCAGATGCCGAAAAGAAGTTAAATAAGGCAGAAAAAGAACTTGCAAAGGCAAAAAAGGATTTGGATAAAGGTAAGAAAGAGCTTGCTAAGTCAAAGTCGCAGTTAGACTCAGGACAGGCTACACTTGATGCCGCCCAGAAACAGATCGATGATGCAAAGGCAGTACTTGACGCAAATGATACGGCGCTTGCCGTGCAGGAGAAGACTTTGGCGGATAAAGAGGCTGAATACCAGACACAGTATGATCAGGTGAAGAATATGTGGGATATGCTGCCTGACGAACAGAAGGAAACATTTAACAAGGCAAAGAGTGAGCTTTCGGAAGGAAAAGCTTCACTTGCTGCGGCAAGAGCTCAGATAGATGCCGCTAAGGCGGAGCTTGAAGCGAACCAGGCTGCGCTCAATGTCCAGAAGAAGGCTTTAGCAGATGGCAGGGAGGAATACAATAAAGGTCTGGCACAGTATAATGCAGGTGTCAGGAAATATGAAAAGGGCAGGAAGGAATATGAGAAGGGGCTTAAGGAATACAAAAAAGGTTCCAAGCAGCTTAAAGAGGGCGAAGAAGAATATAATAGCGGATATGCCAAATATATTGATGGCGTTGTAAAGTACAATGACGGTCTTTCCGAGTATGAGGACGGTCTTGCGGAATATGAGGATGGCGTTAAGGAGTTTGATGAAAAGATTGCGGAGGCAGAGGATAAGATTGCCGATGCTAAGAAAGAAATATCTGATATCAAGAAGCCGGATACATATCTGCTTGAGCGTAATACCAATATAGGTTATGCTTGTTTTGAAAATGATTCTGCGATAGTTGCGCAGGTGGTTAAGGTATTTCCCATATTTTTTGTTCTGGTAGCTGCGCTGGTATGTATCACGACTATGGGAAGAATGGTCGAGGAGCAGCGCACACAGATAGGCGTGCTTAAGGCTTTGGGATATTCGGAAGCAACGATCATGGGTAAGTTCATGTTCTATTCGGGAAGTGCGGCGGTGCTTGGATGCATTTTCGGATATAGTATTGGCATAATACTGTTTCCGAAGGTTATATGGACAACATACAAATTGATGTATCACGCAATGCCGATCATTTATATAATTGATTGGAAACTTGCAGGATTTTCATTTGCCGCAGCGCTTATATGTTCTATGGGAACAACATGGATAACCTGCAGATATGAGCTTAGGGAAACGGCGGCGGGACTTATGAGACCAAAGGCACCGAAAGCAGGAAAACGTGTTTTTCTTGAATATGTTCCGTTTATTTGGAATCATTTAAAATTCCTGCATAAGGTATCTATCAGAAATCTGTTCCGGTATAAAGGAAGATTCTTCATGATGATAGTCAGCATAGGAGGCTGTACGGCGTTGTTGCTTACGGGCTTTGGAATAAAGGATTCGATAGCCGATTTTGCTTCAATGCAGTATGACGAGATACTTGTTGCTGATGCGTCTATGACATATAAGGCGGGAAAAATGACGGAAAGCCTTCAAGAAAAATTAGATACTGCCGCAAAGGATTATCTGCTTTTACACGAGGCGTCATGGGATCTTCTTGCGGGGGAGAAGGTCAAGGAAATATCGCTTGTTGTTCCTGAAAGCTATGATAAGATAGATAAATATTTTCACTTCCACACGCCTGATGGTAAGCCGCTTACATCGCCTGGAAAGGACGAAGCTTACATCTGTGAGAGTCTTGCGGGACGGTATGAAATATCGGTTGGCGATGAGGTTATACTTCGTGATTCTGATATGAGACAGATGAGTGTTAAGGTTACCGGAATCTTTGAAAACCATGTGTATAATTACGTGTTCCTTGCGCCGGAGACTATGGAGTCACAGCTTTATGAAGATCTTGAGTATAATTCCGCTTATATCAATTTTGATAAGGGCGCGGACATATACAAGCAGTCGGCAGAGATCGCAAGAGATTCGGACGTCACGTCCGTAACGCTGTTTGCGGATGTCAAGGAACGAATGGCGAATATGATGAGCAGTCTTGATTATATAGTATTTGTTGTTATTGCTTCGGCAGCGGGACTTGCATTTATCGTGCTATATAATCTTACCAATATTAATATTACAGAGAGAATCAGGGAGATTGCAACGATCAAAGTGCTTGGCTTTTTTAAGCAGGAGACATCTTCATATGTATTTAATGAAAATGTAGCGCTGACGCTTTTCGGGGTTGTCTTTGGTCTGTTCTTGGGGATTCTTCTGCACAGCTATGTAATGTCGCAGATTGTGGTCGATATGGTGTGCTTCAGACCACAGATCTTGCCAAGAAGCTTTGCGTACAGTGTTGTGCTTACATTTATATTCACGCTGTTTGTTAATGCGGTAATGGGAGTTAAGCTGGAGAAGATCAATATGGCGGAGTCACTAAAGTCGGTAGAGTAAGGAGGATAAATATATGAAAGCAGTTTTATTGGAAGCGGATGCGGTCAATCACAATGATCTGTCGTGGGAGCCGCTTACGGATCTGGTTGAAACCAGGATTTTTTCTAACACAACGGAAGAGGACAAATATGAGCATATAGGGGATGCGGAGATCGTGTTCCTTAATAAGATTAAGATGGGTGAGGAAGAGTTTACAAAATGCCCGAATATCAAATACATCGGAGTATGTGCGACAGGTTACAATGTTATAGACCTTGAGGCTGCCAGAAGACATGGCGTGACGGTCACTAATGTTCCTGCGTACAGTACGGAGTCGGTGGCACAGCTTACATGGGGTCTGATACTTGAGTCCGTATGCCATATCAGCATGCACAATGAGAGTGTGCATAAGGGTGATTGGGTTAAATCCGATATATTCTGCTACTGGCTGGCACCTGTTACCGAGCTTTGTGGAAAGACTATCGGAGTTGTCGGATACGGCAATATCGGAAGAAGAGTTTGCGACGTGGCAAAAGCGTTCGGGATGAAAGTACTTGTGCATACGGCACATCCTGAGAAATATATGGTTAAGAGTGTGGGAACACAGAAGACTGATGGAAATTTATCTGCGGATAATATTGCTTCGGGTGGTAATGCTAAGGACTGTGGTCTATCAGCTGGTGGTAATGCTTCGGAAGGTGGTTTGTCGAATGGTGGTATTATTTCGGAAGATGGTTTGTCAGCTGGTGATTGTACGGATATCGAATTCACGGATATGGACACGCTGCTGTCAAAGTCTGACATAATATCCCTTCACTGTCCGCTCACAAATGCTACGGAGCGTATTATCAACAAGACTAATATAGATAAGATGAAGGACGGAGTTGTTATAATAAATGTGTCG
>OMSZ01000342.1 GCA_900313855.1 uncultured Eubacteriales bacterium | reverse complement strand
TATAAACCGGTGAAGGTGCTTTCTCGCAAACCACATCACATACCGCTGAGCCGAGACCACCTATAATGGAATGCTCTTCAACAGTAAATATCTTCTTAGTCTCCGAAGCTGCCTTAACAATAATATCCTCATCTATCGGCTTAATAGTATGAATATTAATTACTCTTGCATCAATCCCGTCAGCCTCAAGAAGCTTAGCAGCCTCTAGTGCAAATGATACCTCAAGGCCGGTTGCGATGATCGTAATATCCTTACCATCTCTTAAGGTAACGCCCTTGCCAAGTTCAAACTTGTAATCCGGTCCGTCATTGATCACCGGCACAGCAAGTCTTCCAAAGCGAAGATAAACAGGACCATAATGCTCATAAGCTGCTTTAACTGCAGCCTTAGCCTCAACATCATCCGAAGGATTAATAACAACCATACCCGGGATTGTTCTCATCAAAGCAATATCCTCATTACACTGATGTGTAGCGCCGTCCTCACCGACAGAAATGCCTGCATGAGTTGCGCCGATCTTAACATTTAACTTCGGATAACCGATAGAATTACGCACCTGCTCAAAAGCACGTCCCGCTGCAAACATTGCAAAACTGCTTGCAAAAGGTACCTTCCCCGTTAGCGAAAGACCTGCGGCAATACCCATCATATCACATTCTGCTATACCGCAATCTATATGTCTTTCAGGAAATTCCTTCTTAAAAATTCCGGTCTTTGTTGCAGCCGCAAGGTCAGCATCCAAAACCACAAGATCCTTATGCTCCTTGCCAAGCTCTACCAACGCATTACCATAACTCTCTCTTGTTGCTATCTTCTTTACTTCTGACATAAAGCTTCACCTACCTTCTCTAAATCTGCCATTGCTATCGCATACTGCTCGTCATTCGGTGCTGCACCATGCCATGAAGCCTGATTCTCCATAAATGAAACGCCTTTACCTTTAACTGTCTTAGCAATTATTGCTGTCGGCATTCCCTTAACATCTCTTGCTTCCTTAAATGCTGCCTCGATCGCATCAAAATCGTGTCCGTCTATTTTGATCACGTGGAAATTAAATGCTTTGAATTTGTCGGCAATCGGATAAGGTGAACATACATCCTCAATATTACCGTCAATCTGAAGCCCGTTATTATCCACTATAACCACCAGATTATCCAGCTTCTTATGTCCTGCAAACATAGCAGCTTCCCATACCTGACCTTCCTGAATCTCACCATCTCCCAGGATCGTGTAAACCCTGTATGACTCATCAGATAATTTACCTGAAAGTGCCATTCCGACTGCAACCGATATACCCTGTCCTAAAGATCCGGCAGACATATCAACACCCGGAGTACCCTTCATATCAGGATGTCCCTGAAGCATTGCTCCTGTTTTTCGAAGTTTCAATAATTCTTCCTGAGGGAAATAACCCCTAAGTGCCAATGTACTGTAAAGAGCAGGGGCAACATGTCCTTTTGAAAGGACAAAACGATCTCTGTCTTCCTTCTTAGGATTCTCAGGATCAATATTCATCTCCTGAAAATACAGATACGTCATAATGTCTGCTGCCGAGAGCGATCCACCCGGATGTCCGCACTTCGCAGCATGAAGAGAAGTCACAATGTTCTTTCTAACTTCGTTTGCTGTTTTTTGAAGCTGTAATTTGTCCATAATAATCTCCTAACCTTATAGTATAATAGAGTTACCATTCTCTATTTTAATAGACATCGGGAAAAAAACAACCCCTTTTTCCAAAATCAATATTAAATAATAAATTCTTATTAAATTATTCACCATATTAATGTAGTATCAAATACCACATCTTACAACACCGCCCTCATTTTTCTTTGCATTATCAGCCACTTTGTGATATTATGTTAGGTGTGCCGGACGAATAATAATACACTTTGATGTATAAGTACCATTTTCTTTTGGCACCATAATAATAATCATAAGCGAAAGGAAGGCTATATTGATGAATGAATATATCATTTCCTGCTGCTCTACCGCAGATCTGTCCTTAGAGCATTTTACAAAACGCGATATCCATTATTTATGTTATCATTTTATGTTAGATGATGATACCTTCCCTGATGACCTCGGGCAATCAATCAGTTTAGAAGAGTTTTACGGAAAGATGGCAGACGGCGCGATGACTAAGACATCCCAGCCTAACGTTGAGGAATATACCAATTATTTCCGTCCGTTTTTAGAGGAGGGAAAAGATATACTTCACTTAACTCTTTCTTCCGGTATATCCGGTGCATACAATTCAGCATGCATCGCCGGCGATATCTTACGCGAAGATTATCCTGACAGAACAATATATATAATCGATTCTCTTGCCGCTTCTGCAGGCTACGGTCTTTTGATCGATGCCGTTGCTGACAAGCGCGACGAGGGACTTACCATTGACGAACTCAAAGAGTGGACGTATAAGAACCTCTTATTCGATAATCACTGGTTCTTCTCTACAACATTAACGTATTTCATTCGCGGAGGCCGTATTTCCAAGACTGCAGGCACGATCGGCAATATGTTAAACATCTGTCCTCTGATGAATGTTAACAGCGAAGGCAAGCTGATAGTTAAAGAAAAGATTCGCTCAAAACGCAAGGTCATCAAGGCAATTGTTGACAAGATGGAAGAGCTTGCAAGAGACGGTCTTGACTATAACGGCAAATGTTACATCAGCAATTCCGGATGTTTCGAGGATGCAAGAGCCGTTGCGGAACTGATAGAACAGAGATTTACAAAGCTTGACGGAAAGGTTGAGATATACAATATCGGAACCGTGATCGGCAGTCATACCGGTCCGGGAACCGTAGCATTATTCTTCTGGGGTAGCGAAAGAACAATATAGTAATATAATAATTAAAGAAGGATCCATTCTGATAACAGATATCAGAATGGATCCTTTTTCTCATATATTAAACAATATCTTCTCAATAATATCTACGTTTTAAAAAATTCCCTTTATGACAGATAGCTCTTTAACTTATCAGCCATGTCAAGCTTCTCCCATGGAAGATCAAGATCAAGTCTTCCAAAATGTCCATATGCAGCCGTCTGCTTATAAATAGGGCGGCGAAGATCAAGCATCTTGATAATTCCTGCCGGACGAAGATCAAAATTCTCTCTGACTATCTCAACAAGCTTACGCTCATCAAGCTTTCCTGTTCCAAATGTATCTACTCTTACAGAAGTAGGTCTTGCAACACCTATTGCATACGAAAGCTGAATCTCACATTTATCAGCAAGGCCAGCTGCAACAATATTCTTTGCAACATATCTTGCAGCATAAGCTGCTGAACGGTCAACCTTGGTACAATCCTTACCTGAGAAAGCACCACCGCCATGACGGGCATATCCGCCATAGGTATCTACAATTATCTTACGTCCCGTAAGTCCGGAATAACCATTAGGACCACCGATAACAAAACGTCCTGTAGGGTTTATAAAGAACTTGGTATCATCATCAACCAACTCTTTCGGAAGCACCACATCAAATACTTCCCTCTTAATATCCTTATGAATCTGTTCCTGTGTAACATCCGCATCATGCTGTGTTGAAAGAACCACCGCTTCAAGACGAACAGGCTTACCATCCTCATCATATTCCACAGAAACCTGTGTCTTTCCATCGGGTCTCAAATAAGGCAGCATACCGTTCTTTCTAACCTCTGTAAGTCTTCTTGCAAGCTTGTGGGCAAGACTTATAGGATAAGGCATATACTCTTCCGTCTCATTAGTAGCATAACCGAACATCATACCCTGATCTCCGGCTCCGATCGCCTCAATATCCTCATCACTCATCTGATTCTCTTTTGCCTCTAAAGCCTTATTAACACCCATCGCAATATCAGCACTCTGCTCGTCTATTGCTGTAATAACGCCGCATGTATTGCAGTCAAAACCATAGTCAGAATGATCATAACCGATCTCCTTAATGGTATCTCTGACAATTTTCTGAATATCAACATAAGCATTAGTCGTAATCTCACCCATTACAAGCACCAGACCTGTAGTAATAGATGTCTCACAAGCCACACGGCTGTTAGGATCCTGTCTCATAAGCTCGTCCAAAACCGCATCCGATATCTGATCACATATCTTATCGGGATGTACCTCTGTAACCGACTCGGAAGTAAATAATAATTTCTCCATGATCTCATCCGCCTTTTCATTATAATATTCAAGACTCACCCCACCCTAAACTTCGCTTAAATGTTGAGGATCATCTCCATCTTTAATATAAAACAACATAGTGCTATAATACATCATTCTATACAGCTTGGTCAAGAATACATTGACTTTATTATTAGTTTTTTTTATAATAATACTGTTGTTTAGTAGTATTACTGAAAGGAAAAACGTCATGGCTGTCAAACAGATAATGCTTCACAAGGTTACAAGAGGAATGAAGATAGCTGAAGACATCTATAAGGGG
>OMSZ01000133.1 GCA_900313855.1 uncultured Eubacteriales bacterium | reverse complement strand
TAAATGTCTTAACAGATTATCAATGCTTCTCTGTGCTATACGAATGATAACATTCATCGAATGTTCCATTCTGAAGCTGCTTTCAAATATCGTATCATTTATCTCTTTAGCCGCATCTATGGCAAGCTCTTTAACCTTTATATCTATTACTTCTTTAGCAGCCGGAAGAACTATTTTCCCTTCATTAACCTCAGTAAAGAATCGTTCCATAACAGCGTGTAATATTGTACCTATATGATTGTTCTCAACCTTATATTCCTCAGGTTTACTAAGATGTAGGCCATATTGAAGAAAGAACTGATACTGGCATGCAGCAAAGCTTTCAAGTCTTGATACACTATGCAGCATTCTTCTCCCGTAAATTCTTTTTGCAACAGCTTCATTGAGTGCACCCGGACGGTTCATATACAGATATCCGTCTAATATTATCTTAGTATTATCAGGATCCTTTTCTAAAAGAAGTTTTAATATTGACGCATCAACAAATTCTTCTTTAGAAAAAGTTTTCGCCAATTCATAATCCATATCCTTAACCGTAACCGGAAACAGAAGTGAGACAACATGATCTGAGCTTATCACTTCTTTATTGGGAAACATTTGCATAACATATTTGACAAAAAATGAAGCATTCAATGCATTACCGCGTCTGTCTGATTTTCTATATGATATGATCAATTTATCCGATGCCTGTGTCATCTGCATATACAGATAAAACTGTTGTATGTAATATGCTCTTGCCGAATCCGGAGATAGTATAACATCCATATCCATAAGCTTCTTCCTGTCCGTATCAGATATTATCCCACCACTACCTACAGGCTTTGGCAGCAGGCCTTCATTAGCCCCGGCAACAAACAATACTTTAACATTATGGAATCTTGTTCTTTCCATATCTCCAATAACAACTTCATCTAAAGTTGACGGAATTACTCCCAATCGCATATCAGACAATCCTGTATATATGATCTCTGCTAATGTATTTCTAGAAACCACCTGTTTTCCTAATACATCTACTGTTTTGTCCATCACCGCCAACAGCTTCTCATATGCCTTTCTATATGCCATTGACTGTCTTAGATCACCTTCCTCTTCCAATTCATCAGCCTGTTTCCACAAGCTTTCTCCAAGCTGATATCTTGACAAAAATGAATACAGACAAACAATATATTCTTCAGCAGTTCCTTCCTTCTTTGATAAAACGGGATAGAATTCAGCGATCGAGTCTATAAAATTCTTTCTTATCTCATTAATTTTTGAAAGATTCTTTGTGTTTCCTTTAAACGGTTTGCTCCACCTTGAATAGCCTCTGATACCATGCGAAAGCGCGTAGTTTTCCAATAAATATATATCTTCAATATCAATTCCGGTTAATTCGGTCTTCAGATAAGCAAATACACTGTCAAAAGAAAAATCATTCTCAAAAAGTTCTATAACTGAGCTAACAATTAAAGCAATTCTGTTATTCATCAGCTTCTCGTTACAATCAGCAAAAAACGGTATCTCAAGCTGCCTCATAATCTGATTCCATGCCTCGATATTATCATACAAATCTCCTGTTAAGATGGCTATATCTCTATAACGAAAACCCAGTTCACGTACATAATGCTGAACAAGCCTTCCTATAGTCAGGATCTCATTTAATGTATCATCCGCCTCGATAATATTAACTCCGGTCAAATTATTAACCACATCATTATTCACAGTCGGCATTTCACGGACCGGAAATCTGAATATATTATTTCCAAAGTGTTTCAACTCATCATCACCATTGATCCTTCTGTTATCAGACAAGGTAATATGCGGTAAAACCATCACATTATTATCAGATGCCAAACGGCTTAAATACTCTATCGTCTCCTTCCCGATCCCAAAAAGTCCAAATCTGCTATATGAATTATCCAAAAAGGACTTCTCATCTATAGTAATGCTGAAATAGAGATTGCCACACCATCCCATCATATGCTTTATCACTTCATATTGAACCGGTGTAAATCCCGTAAACCCGTCAAAATACACCTCCGCGCCCCTTAACATGCCCGATTCCTCCACATGCTCTGCAAGCAGGGACAACACCTGTTCAGCCACCATAAATGTGCTGCCCATCTCCTCTTCAAATGCTTGTAAGATAATCCTGATATCAGAAAGCTTATGATAAAGACTAATATCAGGTGAAATATTCTCCAATATTTTAGCAAGCTTATCAACAGTAATGCCGTACTGATAAAGCTCGGAAATAACAGATTTTATCTCGCTTACAAAGCCTTCCTTTTCGGTCATATTACCATAATACGCCAATTCCTCCGTATGCTCACTAAGCACCTTTCTTACAAGCATACTCTTGCCATAATCATCTAGCACATCCCCTGTATATATACTCTCTTTATCAAATACCATAAATGCCAGTCTGGTAAAGCTTAAAATTGATATATCCATGGTTCCGCCTTGCGGATGTAATTCAACCATATCCTGTTCTGCGATCATGTTAGATTGCTCCGGCAGCATAAAAATGATTGGAGCATGGTCTTGATCCATTGACTTTCTTATCATCTCATCATATATAAATCTGGTCTTACCGGTGCCGCTTGCACCAATGATAAACCTGACAGCCATATTCTTCTCACCCTTTCATGCCTATAATCATTAGGCAATTGCGAAACTTATC
>OMSZ01000341.1 GCA_900313855.1 uncultured Eubacteriales bacterium | reverse complement strand
CTACTCCTTGGCATATTTTGCAAGCGGTACGAACTCTGCCAGTTTATCACGAAACTCGAGCATACAGGTATATGAGAGTACAAGAAATGTTTCCTGTCCCTGCTGCTTTAAAGTTGTTATCAATGTCTTATAATCCTTCTCAACTGCAAACTTAGAGGTATCGAAGTCAGCATATTTAAGCCTTAGCTGCATATCGTAAGCGCGCTTTCCGGTAAAGTAGAAATGCTCTGCATTTGCTGCTGCCGGTGTTAATCTCTCAAACTCAACATCATATATCCACGAAATATCCCTGCCGTCGGCAAAGTTATCATTTAAACCGAAAACTATCGTACCATTAGGTCGCTGCTGTATCAAAAACTGCACAACCTCATTAAAGCCCGCAGGATTCTTGACAAGAACCAGATGCAGCTTCGAGTCCCCAAGCATCACTTCCTCCATACGTCCGAAATGCGTTGACAGACCACCAAGCACTGATACTATCTTTTCATCTGTTAGTCCTATCAGATGTCCTACGGTTGTAGCTGCCAGGGCATTGTACAGATTATATCCACCCGGAAGCATAACCTCCGCCTTAACTGTATCGCCAAACACATCCATCTCAACAACCTCGGAACCGTCCTTCCACTCAAGCACCTTTGAAAGAGAAACCTGCGGATCCTTTCTCTGATATCCGCACTTCTCACAATAAAAGCCGCCGAGATGCCCGAAGGTATGATAATGGTACTTATACTTTGTCTTGCAATGAATGCAGTAAACCGCATCAGAAATATCCTTTGATGTGCCCTCGTATAATGGCGCATTTACTCCGAAATAATATAGCTCCTTATGTGGAAGATCCTGCAAAGAGCTTGTAAGAGAGCAGTCAGCATTAAGCACTAGCTTTACATTCGGAAGCTGTGAAAGTCCTGCCCTTATCTTATTAACCGTGGTCAAAACCTCACCGTAACGGTCAAGCTGATCCCGGAAAACATTAGTCACAACAGCCGTCACATCAAGCTCTGAAAAATGCTCAACGATCGACTTAAGCGCTGCCTCATCACATTCAAGAAGCGCGTAATCGCTCTTAACCTTGCCGTTCACGCCTGCCGCAGCAACAAAAGCCGACACGACGCCTCCAAGCATATTAGCTCCGGCATCGTTGCAAAACACTGTATTACCGCCTGCCTCTATCATATCCCTTATAACATGGCAGGTAGTTGTCTTTCCATTCGTTCCGGTCACACATATGATCTTCATATCTTTTGCAAGATACCGTAAAATATCCGGGCAGATCTTAAGAACGACCTTACCCGGAAGGCTTGTTCCGCCACTTCCGGTAAGCTTTAATATTTTCGTTGTGAACTTTCCTGCCCATACGGCAAATGTTGAACGTGCACTCATCTGCTTTTCTCCTAAATCATATAAGATTATATAAAATCATCTGAAAATATCATCAAGGTACAATCGTCTCGACTTATCAGATTCTCTCCCCGTTTATTGTATCACTCGACTATAATATCGTAGGAAACCTCAAATTCCTCGCCTGCATCAAGCTCATGTCCATACTCCCTCTCTGCAAGGGTTCCGGAAAATTCCTCGGCATCACATCGACCATACCATGGCTCGATGCATACAAACGGTGCGGTCTTCTTCGCAGGTGACCAAAGTCCGAATAGCGGAGCATCAAATTTCACCGTAAGATACGCCTTACCGTCAGGCTTGCAAAGCGATACCGTATGAGCCTGATTGCCTTCAACCACAAGCGCATCCTCATCAAACAAATGCTCATCTATCTTAAGCTTCCCGCCATTCGTTGCAAGCACCGCATCCTTCTTATACACAAGACCATTTTCAGAAAGCTTCGAATATGTAAGATCCTTGTCAGTATCAAACGAAATAAAATAATCTGTCTGTTTACCAGCACCGCCTATCGGACACATAAACGCAGGATGACCGCCGATTGAGAAATACATCTGCTTCTCGTCCTCATTTACAACCTTCCAAGTAACCTTAAGCGTATTGCCGATAAGCTTATATCCGATCTCTAAAGTAAATGCAAACGGATACTTCTCATATGTGGAATCATCTGACGAAAGAGAAAACCAGCACTCCGTTCCATCATTTGACACAAGTGAAAACTCCATATCTCTTGCAAATCCATGTTGTCCCATGGGATATGCCTTGCCCTCATATATAAATTCCTTATTCTTAAGGCTTCCCACAAACGGAAAAAGTACAGGGGCAGAACGTTTCCAGAACTTCTCATCCGCATTCCACATATATTCTTCTCCCGTCTCCTTATTGATAAGACTTGAAAGCTCAGCCCCAAAATGGTTGATAGTAACCTTTAATTTGTCATTTTCCATAATTGCCTGCATATATTTTCCCTCCATAAACATATTCACCCCAAAGTTTATCTGTAAAACCAATCCAAACAACGAAAAGGCTTCTTTAATGTTCGCTCATAAACCTGTTCCTATATGAAATCAAATGTCACCTGACTATACTCTAAGTTCTCATACTCCATCTCGGATGCCTCAACCTGGCTTCTATAATCCACAACAACCGTCTGCTGTCTGCCGCCAACAAGCTGCTGGCCTAAGATATAATTCACATCAAACCTGTTCGTAATAGCAGGAGTTGCTCCACGGGCAGGAACGATAAGCTGCACATTATTGGTTGCAAGCAGCGCAAATATCGGCTCCCAGATATATATATCCTTAGCGGCACCGAACGGGTTATCAATAAATATAACCTTCTTAAGATCACTTGCCTCAGCTTCCGGAGCATACATTCCGGAAATATAATTGATTATTGACACAAGGAACTGTATGTAGATACCCTGTGACTGTCCGGTACTTCCCACCGCTTCCTCATAGCGAAGATATCTGCTCTGATCCTTAATGCGTTCGCGTTTATAAAGCTTAAGCCTGATCGCATTCATATCAGTAACCATAACGCCGAACAGCTTCTTTAATAACAGCATGTTCTTCATGTATTTGATACGATCACTGTTATCATCAAACTTATCGGCACCACTAACCACTTCATCTATGTAGTCAGACATTCTCTGCTTGATAAATTCATCCTTGACATACGGTATTGTCAGATTGACCATCTGTATCATCTCGCCGTCTAACTGGATACGCGAAAGCTTATCAAGCTTATCAAGCTCCGTCCGCACATCCTTGCAGCGCTCGATACACTGATTCTCAAAATTATTCTTAATGGTCTCCATATCCTCGATCCCCTTAAGAACCCTTTCCTTCTCAAGAGCGATATATGAGATCATATCCCTGATATTCACCAAAAGATTCTTTGCATCCTCATAGGTATCCGGAATCTCAACATCCTCCTTCATTGAATTGGATAGCTCAAATGCTCCCATTGCAAAGAAGGTATTAGCCGTCTGGGTCTTAAAGCTTAGAAGCTCCTGCTTTGCTCTTGAAAGAGTCTTGTTACTCTTATCATATACCAAAAGGCTTTCTTCAAAAGTCTCTCTTATATCCTTCTGATTGCCGGTAAGAACATGACCGTCAGACACATCAAGCTCCTCTGACTGTACAATACGCTTGACATCCTTATAAAGATCGACGATCACACTATGATTCTTCACATACTGCTGGTTTTCTTCTTCAACCTGCCTGATCTGCGCGATCATTTCCTTAAGTATCCTGTCGCTTTCGGCAAGTGCCTGAACAGCCTCCTCCTTACTTAAGGTATTCATGAGCTCCTGTTCCTTATCCACATCAAATGCGTCCTCACCGAACCTCTCCTTCAGTGCGGAAATCGCCTGTTCTATCTTACCCTCTAATTTGGTTGTTTCCTTCTCTTTGTTCTTAGCCTCAGCTCTTAACTGATCACAGCGTACCGATATCTGTGACACATATCCGGAAAGCTGATTAATAAATGCTTCCTCTGACGGATGGAGTTCTCCCTTGTCCTTAATCTCCTCCAATTCAGAAATCTCTATACCTCTTCTCTCAATAAGCTTTAAGGATCTCTCCATACTTATATTCAGAGTATCAATAAGTTTTTTCTTATCCTCTAATACTATTGTCGCCTCACTTACAAGCGTTTTGGCCGCAATAAATTCAGCACGAAGCTGCTCCTCAGGAATATTAACCGCGGTAAATTTCCCTTCGACATAGTATTCCTTATATAAGCTCTCCCACTCAGAAAGCATATCGGCAGACTGCTGCTCCATATGCGAAACCTGATTCTTAAGATCAAACTCCTTAAGGCGTACATTCTCATAATCAGAATCCGCTTTTTCGGTAGCATTTTCCAATCTCTTAACCTCAGCCTCGTAGAAATCAAGCTGCTCCTTAGCCTCATCAGCCTGGCGGCTTACAGCTGCTATTCCGGCAAGCTTTATCTGCTCCTTACCGTTAGCGGCAATTCTTTCACGAATGCTATCAGCCTTCTCCCTCATCTGCTCCTTGTGCGCTTCTGTCTGCTTCAACTGATCGCTGTATTTTTTTGAAAGTCTCTCATGCTCGATCAGTTTTTCCTTTGTCTCTCTTACCGCATCCTCGGCATTTTGCAGCGACACTCCATGCAGGGAAGCTATATAATCAAGATCCTCATTATAAGTATTCTCAAGTTCCTTTAAAACTCCAAGCTCCTCATATAATTCCTTAAGCTCATCTTCAAGATGCTTAATCTCGTCCTCTATTGCTTCCTCTTCAATAAATGCTCTGTGCTCCTTTGCAAGTATCAGCATTCCCTCTGCCTTTTCAGGTATATATGGTGACTCAAGCTTTTTCCTGTCAAAAACAGGCACCATATAACTGCCAAGATCAAGTTCATGAATTCTGGCATCCTCCTCAATAAGGTCAAAATCCTTCGCAACCACACCATAGGGCAGCATTGGAAAACGGTTAAGCAGATCCTCACGGTTTGCAGGATGCAGCGCAGACAGATAATCAACACCCGAGATAACAAACTCTCCATGTCGGCTCTCAATATAATCCTTAACCTTTTTAACGGCATAGGTCTCTTCAAGGATCCTGCCCTCTTTAACCTCCTCTAAATGCTTAGAGGTCTTAGCTATCTTCTCCTCAAGCTTTGCAACGGTTATTGTATGCTTAAATGCGCGGTCCTTTACTGATTCATAGAGCATATCCGCTTCTTTAACATCATAGATCGCCAGCATCTTCTTAAGGCGGTCTTTATTCTCAAGATAAAGCGTAAGCATCTGATCAGCTTTTGCAGCGTCATCTTTTAACTGTTCATACTCTCTATTAAGTTCAAATATATTCTGCTTAAGCTCACTGATCTTATCGATATCAGAAACGTATGACGCCTCAGTATCCTTTTCCTGCTCTTTCAGCTCCTTATCCTCTAAGGTCAACTCATCCATAAGCTCCGAAATATCTGAAAGCACCAGCAGGGAAATCTCCGACCTCACCTTTCTTATCTCTTCCATGCAGGCCGCATATTCCGCAGAAAAATGTTCCCTGTGACTCTTTGCAACCGCAAGGGCAGTTGTCCCCTCCTCGCGGATATGAGACATTTTCGTAAGCTCCTTTGAAACCCTTGAAAGCTCCTCCTTCTTATCCGACAACTGTTTTCTAAGTGTCGAAAGACGCTCATCATCCATCTTCTTTTTCGTATAAGCATAGACATGAAGCTTATTCAATATATCGGAATTATCCTCCATTGATGCATCGATGACCGCACGGTTCTCCTTAACCTGCGCACGATCCGAAAGATACTGCAGATAATCGTTGATACTCTCCTTAAGATCCAATTCCTTCCTGGCAGTCTCAAGCTCTTCAACGGACCTGTTCACATGCTCCTGCAATACCGAAAGCTCTGACGCCGCCTTTTTAAGCGCATACTGATCCCTTACGATCTTAAGCTCCTCAGTCTTTTTCCTGTGTGAAAGAAGCTTTAAGTCTAACTCTTCCTTATTCTTCTTCCTTGCCTCAATCTCCTCTTCACCCTGTTTGCATAAATGTTCCCCTGTCGCATATATATCCGACAAAGTCTTGACGATACTGTCCTTCTCCTCATAAAGCTTCAAAAATGACGATACTCTTCCCTCTAACAGATGCATAAGCTCTGTCTCTTTATCGAAATTTGATATCTCTTTCTTTTTCTTAGAAAGCTCAACTAATTTATCCTTAATATCAAGAAGAGTCCTTGCCATATCCTCATTGACATCATCCTGCTCGGTCTTAACAAGAAATGCCTTTTCTATGATCTCTTCAATAAGAAGATCCTCAACAACCTTTCTCGTTGTCTTATACTGTGTCTCGAAATAAGTTCTGACATGTCCCTCTGTCTTGTTAATACCCCGGATTATCTCCCACTGGCTCTCAAAGAGACCGTATCTGCTTATAAAACGCTGGTACTCTCCTTTTCTTTCAAACACATATACCTTGATATTCAGATTACGTTTTGCAAGATCCTTAAGATAATTCTTAAGACCACTATAAGTAATCCTCTCCTTACTGTTTTGGAGCGGCAGGTTAACAATATCATTCTCATTGTAATCACGATAAAAGATACAGTAGTTAAAATATTCTATGGAAGCATTTTCCTTTATACTTTTAACAGTCTCTTCAGGTAAAGATATCGCTCCGTCTGCCGGATCGGAATCTACATTTGCTTCCTTTGCCTTTCTTGCGCAAAAGCCGGTTGTCATGTAGCGCATACCCTCTTTGATATCCTTGTCATCTAACTTCCACTCGACTAAAGAATGAATGGTCGTGTTACCGCCGCCTGTTCTGAAAAGCTTCTCTATCGGCTGCTTCTCATCAAGCGTGCAGTTAGGAATAAGGTTCTGCAAAAGCAGCAGCATAAGCACACTCTTACCACCGCCATTAGCAAGATCATACAACGTATTCTTTCCATACATACGCATGGAGAAATCGTCATAGCCCTGTGTTCCGAAATTATATTTTACATTGTTAACACGAATTCTGTTAATGTTAGGCATTTTTAATCCTCTTCCATAACTTAAATTATTATTATCATAAGACCCTGTTACTCAGAGACTTACAGTTTCTTTGCCTGCATCATTACTCTTTTCCGACAGTACATTTTCATCGCTGACATCTTCACGCTTTCTTGACAGCGCGTCATAGATCTCGCCGCGATACTCCTCAAAATAATTCTCAACCAACGCCGCAAATCTCTGTGTAGGATAATATCTCCTGCTAACCTCAATAAAAAGATTCTCATTGATAAGGAAATTAAACACCAGCTTAACAAGGCTTGACTTTGACGCGCGTGACGCCTTGATATCCTCCTGATTCTCACCGGTGCTTGCCGGAAGCTCGTCCCACAAAAGAGCTATCGTCTTAAAACTCTCCTCTTTCTCCTCATCAATATCGTATATCGCAATATCCTTAGTAAATACCGACAGCGTCTTTGTAACATCACCGACAACATTTTCAATCCTTATATATTCCTTGAACTGATAGGATGCCGAATCGGAATAAAACAAGAGCAGTATTTCATATATAATAAAGTATGCCAGATAAAGCTCACGGTTATATCGAAGTCCCATCGCACGCTTCATCTCCTCATTAGTATAACCGAAAACCCTGTTGCCGTCACCGGGCGATAAGAAAAGACTTTCCTTATATTCATATATGTGCAGATTAAGCTTCTTAAGCATCACGGAAAGGATTTCATACACCTCGGCATTGCCGTAATAATCCTCGTAAAGCGATGCATTTGCTCCGCTTCTTCCAACATCTTCTCCTGTAACAAGGCGGGCATAAATGTCCATCGCCTTTTCCAAATTCTTCATTTCCATATATATTTCCTCTTCTATGGCTCATTTTTTCATGTCGTCTGGCGGCTTCACGTGTTTGTCTTAGTTCCTATTTAAGTCGGTTCAGAGCCAACACATATGTGCTTACACACAAGTGTACATCATATCCGCATAGCTTACCTCTTCATATCGTGATCACACCGCCGCAAAGCACATATCCGTAAGCGTATATTCACCCTTTTCACCAAAGGTCAGTACCTCTTCCTCATTAAATGATATCTCAAACACCATTTTCCCGTACTGATCCTTCTTCGGGATACTTAGCTTACCGATCACGATCCCCTCAAGGAAGGTATCCTGCTTCGACATCATGAATGCCATGTCATATCTGTCCTTCTGCGCTAAATGCACAAGAAACGAGTACAGATCTCCATTTCTATATATCTCCTTGCCGAACTTGATCTCATAGATAGCCATAAGCTCCGCCAAGGTTGTTTTTCCATGTTTCCAAAGCTGATCAAGCAGCTCCTCAAACAGCCGCGCATAGTTGCCGCCTATACGTTCATCCTCCATCTCGTCATCATACTTGAAATCCGGATCCAACTCCTTCTTCTCCACTTTTTCACCGTAATCACCGTTATCATTCTTAATATCTAACATACGGTCAATACTCTCTATATTAAAGCTCTTGGTAAGCTTCGGCATAAAAAGCGGCATCACAAGCATCGACAGACTCTGTGGAGCATCCTTCTTCATACAGGTGTTAAGAGCGTTGCGGAAATCAAATACCGGTCTTAATTTGCGAAGCTTTGCCCGTCCGATCATCTCGTCGGCAATATTTTGAAGCTCTATTGTCTCCCTTATCAGCTCACCATGCCTGATTATCGTTTTCTTAAGCTCAGTATCTAACAGGTGTATCTCTGAAAGCATAGCGTTGTTCCTGCCGTTCATACTTCCATATCCTGATCCTAAAGAGCTTGAAGAACCACTCTCACCGCTCATATTTATAGCCTTATCCGACTCAATACCAATTTTATCTTTGGTCAAATTATTACCGGCTGCCGGATAACCTGTCTGATTCGCCTTGGCAAAGGCTTTATCGATAAGCGCTCTGTTCTTCTCAAAAAGCTTCGATTCCTCATCAAACCATTTTGCAACCGTCTTCATGAATTCCTCGCTTGCCTTAGCGCCGGCTATAACATCATAGCTTAACAGATCAAGCACTTCCTTCTTCTTAAGGGAAAGCTTGCTGACCTCATTATTGATCCTTTTAACAACCTCAATACCACCCGCGAAATTCTCCGAGCGGATCATTTTCTCAAGCAGCACCTGCTGTACGGAAATATTACTCTCATCCTTGATCTCCTTTGTATCAAGGTAGAATTCTATTCCGTCTGTCGTCACCCTGTAAAGTATACTCCCATCTACGATCCTGCTGTCGATAAGCTTAACTCGCGCCGTCTTCTTCTTTTTCTCCTCGGGATCAAAGTAAGTGAAGGTAAATGCGCGTCCGTCATTCTTTATTTTGTCAAATATATACCCGACAAGCTCTTTT
>OMSZ01000179.1 GCA_900313855.1 uncultured Eubacteriales bacterium | reverse complement strand
TTTATATTCAAATATAGTAATAGTAATGGGATATGTAATTAAATATTCAGTAGGTTCAATAAACTGTAAATTAGTATTTAGAAGAACTTTAACTTTTCCTTTTTTAGTTTTATGAGTGTAGGCTTTAAATAGTTCTAAAAGTTTAGGATTAGGTTTAAGTTCTTGGGTAATTTTAAATTTAAGCATAAAAAATGTCCTCCTTCCTAGAAAGAGAACATTATCTTTATATTGGGTAGAACGAGCCTTTCCAAGACTGACTACGGACAAAATAAAAACTTACGAACTTTAATTAGTCCGTAAGTTGTCTTCAAATGGAGGACATGAGAAGCTCACTCTTTCATTGCCGATGTCGAGAAAGACAATATACGATACTAGAATGTATCTTGCTGGAGGATTATACTTATTGGCGATAGTTTTAGCATTTATTCCATTTTTACATGTTGGAATGCTGTATAAGTACAACCTGTCGGTGTTGCTGTTACTTATGGGACATGCTATGTGCGGTCTGAGTATAAGAAGACCATATTTACAGATTGTATCTGGAATACCGGCCTGCATTGCGTTGTTTCTTGCAGTGATGTTTGATTTGTCAAATGATTCACGAACGATAGTTCAAGTAAAGGCTAACAGTAGATGGACTTTGGTAATCGAGGGATGTTTGTTTATTATCATGCTTATTATTGATATTACTGTTTGGCTTAGAGAACGCAGATTATTTATAGTATCGTGATAGTGGGTTCGGATTGTATCATTTGTCCGTCAGATGATATTCCTGAGTTAGAGTATAATTATAATTGGTAAAAGATGAGGAGAGTAGAAAAAGTGCTTAAGAAACATTTAAAATTTATGTATTATAATTTGTCTCAAACAGACAATACAGGGATAGCAAATAATAGCCTGTTTTTTTCTATAATGATAATTTTTGTCTTGATATCAATAAACGGAATTCAGAGCATGGGGGTAAATGTGGGTCTTGCATGGTTTTCCTATATTTTCATGTTGCTGTTTAGTAATACATTTGCCAATATCAGACATAACAAACTATTAAAGGGACTTCCGGTAACAGATTCATTTGTTGTGACTAATATTCTCCTTGTGTCTCCGATGATATATTCCTTTGTGATTATGGTGATTATTGGAGTTATATATATTAATTATACAATGTTCTCTGATGGTATGGTATTCGATATTAATAAATTGAGGCAGGAATTGAGTTTAAGTAATATAGCAAGGTTAATTAACCCTTTCGAATTCATTTTCACCGTATGTATTATGGCGGGTGTATGGTTTGTAATAGTAGTGCAGGGATTTTACAGAGACAAGGCAAGAAGAGAAACCGGGTATATAATTATTCTTTTGATTTCAGTAGCAGTTATAGTTGCGGTTAATTTCATTATGAGGTCGGCAGGCGTGAAAGTAGATTATGATATATCGGAGATAATATATGTTCTTCCGCGTATTCCTTGTGTTATTTTTTCTGTTGCATTCGCATTTATTACAGGGATATATGCTTGGAAGAAATGTCTTTATCTTTATCGTTATGATATACAGGGGCAGAAAACAATTAAGCCACAGGGAAATAGAACTTCAAAGTTTTTGCCTTTAAAGGAATTTAACCGGAAAAAAACAACTGCTATAGTCGTATTTATTATAATAGTTGTTCTTGTGACTTTGAGTATCATTTTATTTTCAAACGTAGATTCGGTGGAGATGTTGACTGATAGCAAAAAAGGGGCTATTAGTGTTGAGACGAAGAAGCCGTCTGAATATGATAAATGGGAGTATTATTTTGAGAAGGACGGAATTCCTGAATGTATGTATGAAGACGATTACCGTTTGATTATTTTTCCTGAAAGTATAAATGACTCATATGTTAAAGAGTATTATGCATGTATTGACGGTAAATATAGCTATGAGATGTACGGAAAACTTACAGGAGAGGATGATATAGATTCTATATTGTATAATTGGGCTGTGGAAGGTGCAAGATTTCTTGTTGCAGATTATCCGGCAGAAGAATTTGAAAAGGAATGTGATAGAATAGCAAATCTAACTTACTCTAATGAAGATGAGGAGGATGAAGAACAAGAAGTGCAGGTTAATCATATGCTTGTTGATAAAGAAAACTTTTCGGAAACGGCATATATAGCCAGATATGATTATTCATCTGAAGAATATGAGTATGCATTGATTGACGAAAAGGCTAAGCGCATCATCTATGTATTCCTATCCGACTGTGAGGATATACCTACCCAAATTCAATATAAGGCAAAATATCCATCTAAGGTAATCTCACCCAAAAAGAGAAATTTCGGGAAAGGATATTCAATATATCAGGAGTAAATGTTAGAATATCCGACTAAATACAAATTTTTTTCGAAAACACTTGACCTTGTTGCAATTATTATTGGAATTGCTTTGTTGATTTTTATTGCGAAAAAAGATGAAAAGAGCTATGTCAACGAAATCACAGGAATAGAGAAATATAATAAAAACTATATCATAGATAAATATCGTGGTGATATGGATTCTGCTTTCATGATATTTCCTGATCGTACTGATAAAATGATAGATACAGATTATGCCTATGCTGTAAAAACGGGATTGTTTGATTCGGACGGATATTTTATTCTAAAAGCACGCTACAGTGAAGAAGATTTTAAAAGTGAAATAGAACGTCTTAGTGGTATAGAATGTGAAATAATCAGTGGACAGAGTAAGTATGTCGGTAAGATTAAGTATGATGACCAAATGTACAATTATCCTGCTTATATTGCCAGTGATGGTTATTGTAATGGATATGAGTATGCTTTAATTGATGAAAAGAATAAGGAGATTATTTACGTTCATTTAGCATATCCTGATTATGAGAAGCTCTCAAAATATAAGCAGTATCTTAAGAAAAATAAAGAAGATTATGACATTGATTCCGCTAATTCGCTTGAGAGATTTACCATATATGCTCATCGTTTTTCGGGAAATGATTACTGGGATGAGTGGTCGGATGGTAAGTAGATAAATATGAGTATGGATTATATTTGAGTTTGATTTATAATAAAATATCATAGATTTTGGAAAGGGTAATGATCAATGAAAAAAGAAGAAAAAACTAACGTAATGCGTGTTCTTGATGGCAGGAAGATAGCATACACAAGTCATAGCTATGAGCCGGATGCTACCATGAGCGGCGGCGAGATAGCAGCTATATTGGGAGAGCCGTTAGAAAAGGTGTTCAAGACTTTAGTGACGCAGGGAAAGTCGGGGCAGTACTATGTTTTTGTTGTACCGGTAAATGCGGAACTTGATTTAAAGAAAGCGGCCAAAGCGTGCGGGGAAAAGGCCGTCAGCATGATAAAACAGAAGGAGCTTCTACCACTTACCGGCTATGTACATGGCGGATGTTCTCCGATTGGAATGAAGAAACAGTTCCGCACATTTATACATGAAACGGCGTCTGAATATGATAAGGTGTTCGTGAGTGCCGGAAAAGTGGGCTTTCAGGTTGAGTTATCCCCAAAGGATCTGATGGCGGTGGCAGGATGTGTCACGGTTGACATAATATAGCCAGAGTTTTCAGAACTTATTTGAGTAACTCATTAGCCCATTCGATTGCATCATCTATGTGAGGTCGGAAGTTTTCTTTTCCGACCTTTTCTACGAAATTATCCTTCTCCATGGTGTGCATAGGCTGCTCGTTAACGTGGGAGAATACAAGAGTGATATTTCTCTCATGGCATCGGTCATAGAAATTCTCAAGAGAGTGCATTGCTGTTGCGTCAAGCGCCGGCACACCTCTCATACGGATTATAATAACCTTTGTTTCATCACGATAATTCATTGTATCTATCTGTCCTGAGTTTCCAAAGAACATCGGACCGTATATCTCATATACTCTGACCTGTGGCGGAATAGGCTTAAGCTTCATTCCGTCAGGATCTTCCTCAGGATCGTAGTATTTCCAGCCGGATACCCCTGATTCATCGCTCATACGCTTCATAAACAGCAGTACAGAGAGGAGCATGCCGATCTCTATAGCGATTACAAGGTCGAATACAACTGTAAGTGTAAATGTAAGAACGAGCACGATAATATCACTCTTTGGCGCGGTCTTGCAAAGATGGACAAAGGTACGCCACTGACACATGTTGTAGGCAACAATGAAAAGAATAGCGGCAATCGTCGGCATTGGAATCAAAGCTGCGTATGGCATCAGAATTACAAGCACAAGTATAAGTGTTATGGAGTGAACAATTCCTGCAACAGGTGTACGACCTCCGTTTTTGATGTTTGCGGCGGTACGCGCAATGGCACCGGTAGCCGGAATACCTCCAAATATTACAGAACCGATGTTGCCGAGTCCCTGTGCTATAAGCTCCATGTTGGAACGGTGATGTGAATTGATCATACTGTCTGCTACTACGCATGATAAGAGAGATTCTATTGCAGCAAGTATCGCAATGGTGAATCCGTCAGGAAGAGCATCTTTAACTGCGGATAAAGTTATGTGCGGAGCGTGAAGAGATGGAAGTTTGTTGCTGATCGTATATAAGTCTCCGATCGTGTTAACATTTAGTCCTATAAGCTTTACGAGTAATATACTTACAATTATCGCAATTAACGAGCCGGGTATCTTTTCGCTGATACGGGGCCAGATAATAAGTATTATGAGGCTGACTGCTCCTACAAGAAGTGCATAGGGATTAAATGTGACAATGTTGGAAACAATTGCTTTTACCTTGTCGGAGGTTTCTATTGTAACTGTGCCCGCAGGAAATGAAAGTCCCAGGAAATCCTTGATCTGCCCGATAACTATTGTTACCGCAATTCCGGCAGTAAAGCCTGTTGTAATAGTATAAGGAATGAATTTTA
>OMSZ01000386.1 GCA_900313855.1 uncultured Eubacteriales bacterium | reverse complement strand
TTTTCATGGGTGCTAGAGGCAGGAGATAAGTTCGAAGCACCTGAGGCTGTGATGACGTATTCTAATGAGGGCTTTAACGGAATGAGTCAGAATATGCATAGGTTTGTCAGAGAACATGTTGTTCGCGGCTATTGGAAGGATAAGGTAAGACCTGTACTTCTTAACAGCTGGGAGGCAGCGTATTTTGATATAAATGAGAGAAAGCTTTTAAGTCTTGCCAAAGCGGGCAGGGAGGCAGGAATAGAACTCTTTGTAATGGATGATGGCTGGTTTGGAGAGCGAAATGATGATTCGCATTCGCTTGGAGACTGGGATGTCAATGAGAAGAAACTGCCGGGTGGCGTTGCAGGGCTTTCTAAGAAAATCAAGGAGCTTGGTCTTGACTTTGGTATCTGGGTAGAACCGGAGATGGTTAATGTACAAAGTAAATTGTATGAAGAACATCCTGACTGGGTGCTGCAGATACCTGATAAGCCACATTCGGAAGGAAGAAATCAGAGAATCCTCGATCTTAGTAAAACAAAGGTTCAGGATTTTATAATAAACAAGATGACAGAAGTGTTTAACAGTGGTGATATATCATATGTGAAATGGGATATGAACAGGACATTTACTGACTATTTCTCACAAGGAGTTGATGCAGACAGACAGGGTGAGGTTGCTCATCGTTATATGATAGGGCTATATCGTTGTATGAAGACTCTGACAGAGAGATTTCCGAAGATATTGTTCGAGGGCTGTGCTGCAGGCGGTAATCGTTTTGACCTTGGGATTCTGTCTTATTTTCCGCAAATCTGGGCAAGTGATGATACAGATGCTTTATGTCGTGCTGAGATTCAGACCGGATACAGCTACGGTTATCCTATGTCGGTTGTAAGCGCTCATGTATCCTCATGTCCTAATCATCAGACGCTTAGAACTACTCCGCTTGAGACGAGATTTAACGTAGCGGCATTTGGCGTGTGTGGATACGAATGTAATTTCTGTGATATGAAGAAGGAAGACTTAGCTGCGGTTAAAATCCAGATTGAACTTTATAAAGAGTGGAGAGAAGTGTTGCAGAAGGGAAGCTTCTATCGCGGAAGAACCTTTGCGGGCGGTCTTGAAACAACAGGAAGCGTTCTTTCTAAGAATGACGGCAACGTAACAGAATGGACATGTGTATCGTCTGATAAGAAGAAAGCTGTTGGTTTTGTAATGCAGAGACTTGTTGCTCCTAATACACAGTATGAATATTACAGGGCAAAAGGACTTGATGAGGATAAGAGGTATCATTTCTTCAACCGATTCTTAAAGTATAATGTCAAGAATTTCGGCGATCTTGTTAATACGGTTGCGCCGATTCACATCAAACAGGATTCGCTTACGCATAATCTTGTTGCAAAGTTTGTCAAGATGGATGGTGAGACTGAAGACTGCTCTGCATATGGGGATGCATTAATGTACTCGGGAGTTAAGTTAAAACAAGCCTTTGGCGGTACGGGTTATAGTGATGAGGTCAGATACTACCAGGATTTCGGTTCTAGACTTTATTTCATGGAGGAAGATGCATGAGCAGACATTGCTTTACCGAATAGGCGGAAATATTAACCGAATAGACATTAGCTATGGAAATTGCATTAATTATTTGAAAAAAAATTTAACGAATATAGTTATGATAAGCGCAATGATTCTTGCGTATTTTATCATATGGCTGGTGCAGTATCTCGTTTATAAGAAGGAGATAGATGATATCAATAAGGGTGTAAAGCTGCTGAAAAGCAGAGAAGATTCTTGAATAATGTTTGAGTATCATTGATTTATAGGAGCATTCGTATTATAATAGCGTAGCAATAATAAGAAATGAGATAGAAGCATGGGTTTATTTTCAGAATTAGAGAAGTTAGGGCTTGCGAATTTCAAGGACGCCAAGGTGTTTGCTAATGAAGAGAATGCCAAGACGACTCAGAAAAAAGAGAAAAAGCAGAAGAAAGAGGAGATGACCGAAAGGGATTATCTCATATTGCGGGAATTCAACTGTCCGATCTGTGAGTGGAAGTTCAAGGCGTTGACTGTCAAATCCGGAAAGGCGAGACAGATTGAACGCGGAATTGATATGAGAGTTTTCTATGAAGGTATCGATCCTGTAAAGTATGATGTTATAAGCTGTCCGTATTGCGGATATTCAGCTATTACATCACAATTTGATAAGATTATCAAGGCTCAGAAGGAATTCATAGTGCAGCAGGTATCGGTTAACTATATGCCTGATCAGGAATGGGAGAAGCTTGATGAACCATATAGTTATAAGAAGGCTATAACCAGATTCAAGATGGCGCTTATCTGTGCGGTTGTTAAGCGCGCCAAAGCGTCGGAGCGTGCATTTATAAGTCTTAAGCTCCATTGGCTGCTTGAAAGCTATATGGAGGAGATTGATAAGAATTCGGAAGAGTATGCGAAATGCAGCAAAGATAATGAAGAATGTATGAGGAATGCTTATGAAGGATTCAAAAAGGCGTTTTCTTCTGAGAATCTTCCGGTATACGGACTTGATGATGCGACGATGCCGTATATGATCTCGGTACTTGCCTACCAATTAGGAGATTATGAAGAGGCTAAGCATACGATCGGAAGGGTAATTACTAGTCGGACGGCTAATGAAAGGATAAAGAATTTAGCTAGAGATCTTAAGGATATGATAGATGAAAAGATCGATGATCAGAGTACAGTTTAAGAGGCTGTACTCTTTTTTTGACCGAATAAGCACCTATATCAACCGAATAGGCAAAACGTGTTTTTTAGGATTGTGAAATGGTGTAAAATACACTATATGCTGTGCATGATTTGTGCAATTTACATAACATGTATGGAGGATAATACAAACCTAAGGACGTATCAGAAACGTCCAAAGTATTAAAAGATGTTAATTGCGTAGCTAAGTATTAAAAGGTAAGAAAGGAGAACAAGGTATGAGAAAAAAAAGAAATGTATTGTATCTGATGATGCTTATTATGCTTGCGTTAGGTCTTGTTTTTACACCGGCGGAAGTTAATGCATCAGGTGTAACAACGGATACAGGGGAAGAGTCGGAGCAGACTGAACAGGCGATATCGCCAATAACTCCGACAAGCAGCGTTATTGCTGAGTCGGTTGAAGCGAGTGAGGGCTGGACGGCTGAACCGCCATCTATTGTCGGTCTTACCATCGAACAGGATGATATCGATGAAGAGGACGAGGAGAAAGCTACATGGACTTTAAGGGCTAAGCTTACCGGAATACCGACAATCGCTACTTATGTGTATCTGATGATCGGTGAGGAAGAGCCGGACGGCAACGTATATTACAAGACTGAGGCATATTTAAGTTCGAGTGAAATACGAGATGCGGTAAATGGTACCTTAAAGATTGCGAAAAAAGTAGAGGTTTCTAATGGTTGGAAACCTTCCGTTGGACAGGAGCTGACGGTTGCTGTTATGTGCGAGGGGAAATCCTATCCGTCAGGAGAATACAAGTTTACAACATCCGGCTATAAGAAGACATATAAGGTTACAGCAGGAAAGAAAAGGCTTGAGAAAAAAAGAAAAGCAAAGCTTAGAAGATTGAAAGTGAGCTACAAGAATCATAATAACAGATTGATAGCATTATCCAAGACGTTTTATTATGAGGAGGGTGCGGCTTACAC
>OMSZ01000339.1 GCA_900313855.1 uncultured Eubacteriales bacterium | reverse complement strand
TGTAGATAAAAAATGCTGGAGATAATAATCATCCAAAGTACCATACATATCCATTGGATCAATCCTAAACCTCATAATTACCGCCAGAGAAAATACAGCAAAAGACGAAATAAGAAATATAAAGAGATTGATAGAATCCCATCTCCAGAATCTTGATACAAAGAAGTAAATGATACAAAAACTTAATTGAGCCACCAGCCCCATATACCACCCATCATATCCCCAAATCACATATCTTTTATAAGGAGTCAGTATTGTAGATATACATACAATTAGCATATATGCAAGAACAAATATATCTGTTAAAACCATATTCTTATATGCATTATTCAAGAAGTCTTTTATTTTGTTTTTTGATATGATGCAACCCAGATACCATATGAATAATAAAACCGCACCTACACCAAAAAAAGCGGAAACATATTTATAAAATCCCCATTTTGCATCACACATATCGTAATATTTATTTTTAAAAAATAATGGGTATATTGCTAACATAAGAAATACGTAAGCATTTACAATCCATATAAGTATTATTTTTGCTACACCTTCAGAGGTTATAGATGTATGTTTTTTCTTATTTGCCATATTATATTTGTCCTTCCAGTATGGTAACCTTCATCCACTCATTTGTGCTGAAAGTCATTATCATTTCCATATAGGATATATTTTATAAGCTATTTTCACATTTGCAAGTCTTTTTTGAAATGTATGGCTCAATTACATACCTGAAACAAAAACACCTACCGACATTTAAGTTGCACTTTTCCCACTTCTGTATTATAATTCAATTATCGAACATTTGTTCTTTTTGTAGATTCACAAACCAAGAGATACAAACTGCAGAGCAGAGGACATCGCACCTTATCATTTACGTCCTCTGCCACACGGACACGGAGGATATGACATGCAATACAATGTAGATAATGTAATCTTTCCACAGGATTTTGAATATATAGAAGTGGTAAAGGCAGGACGGCCAACCCATGAGAAATACGACAGCTTCTATCTGAAACATCCGCCAATGGAGCTTACGAAAAGAGCCAAGATTTTCTCTCCTTTTGATGCCCTGAAAGGCTTCGACGAAGAGGTTGCTTCCAAAGATGTGATCTATGTCGACAAGAAGGAATTGAACGAAGATGAGACGCGTAAGCTTAACATCACGCTAAACTCCCTTCACAAGTTTACTGCCAACTCCCGTCTTGCCGGAGAAAACAATATCACCGCTGATGTCACATATTTTGTGCCATGCGATGATATTGATAACGATGCCTATATGATAAAAGGCTCTTATGAAACCGTAACCGGTATTGTACGTAATATTGATCCCGTCATCAACAAGTCGATAGCTATTGATGATATGAGGATTCCTTTATCGGATGTTGTTAGAATTGAATGCTCTGCAATTCCCGACTATGCAATGGATTGAGTGCTCCTATATCCGGTTCTTATTTTCCCGCCTTGAGATTGGCAGGTTCATTCTGTTTTTTCTGCTGCATATTAGCGTTTCTATGTCCAACGATTATTTACCAAGAGCCTTCAAGTATCTCTTATATTGAGCCTGCTTAACCTCTATAACCTCTTTGAGATTCAAAGACTCAAGATCAGATATATAAGAATCAAAATCCTTCTCTATATCCTTCTCGCCGGTAATAAATTCCTTAGCACTATCATTAACCTTATTCTGTATATCCTCCATATAAAGATTGAAGGTATCACTCTCTTTACTTGTAGCGTAGATATCCGGCCATGGATCCTTTATATACTGACGAAGATCTCTGTTGATCTGTGCATGCCATTCAGCAACTAAGATATCCGTTGCCTCAACAGACTGTGCTGCAGGAAGAACAAATGCCGGATTGATACCTAACTGCTGGAGCCAGTCATTATCCTTACCCTTCTCGGTATACTCTCTGCTGCCGTCGGAATTAACAACATAGCTCTCACCCTCAATACCCCACTGATAATAATCCTGACAGTGATCTGACATTGCATAGTCAAGGAATTTAACAGCAAGCTCGATCTGAGAAGACTTAGTACTTACGCCAAACATACCTGCAAGCGAATTACGACCTACATAGAAGCCTTTACTGTCGCCTGATAATGGAGCAACACCAACGAATGCCTTTGCGGCAGTTCCGTCATAGTACGGAAGTACATTAGAATACATCATAGACATTGCCCAGCTGTAATCATAGGCAACACCTGTAAGATCCTTTGATATACGGTCAATAACTCCGTCTCTGTCTAATGAGGAATAATCCTTCTCAAGCAAACCTTCTTTGTAAAGACCATTCAAAAATTCAAGATACTTCTTATAATTCTCTGAATCCTCATATGCATAAGATACATTACCCTTATCATCAGCCTGGAAACCACTCACAAGATCAAGACCGAAAGCCGGACCGAACATATATGGAAGGAACTCCGCCATGATGCTCATCGGGATCTCATCTGTTGTATCACCATTATCATTCATATCATTGTCTTTGAAATATCTAAGTAACTCAACAAACTCATCAAGAGTAGTCGGAGCCTTCATACCTGCCTTATCAAGCCATACCTGATTATACATAAGACACGGCTGATAATCATCTGCCACATTAGTACCCGGAACATAATAGATATGTCCGTCCTCTGCTGTAAGCTCGGCCTTCTCAACCGGATTGTCAGACAGCCATTTGGTGAAATTAGGCATATAATCAAAATACTCGTCAAGCGGAACAAAAAGTCCTGACTTAATATATACCTGATTAGGATCATTATCCGGTATTTTAATTATATCCGCATCAGTATCACCTGAATTAAGTATCGGTGTCACCTTAGCTTCATAGGTATCATAATCAAGCAGCTCGAAATCAGGTTCAACACCTGCTTCCTTAAATACCTCTAACACAATAGGTGCCTTCGCGATATCCACATTGGAATAATTGGATGTCTGGGCAAGTATCTTGATCTTACCTCCATCCTTTGTGATAGGACCCTCACCGGTATATACATATCCTGATGAGTCCTCAACCGCGGTAGCGTTCTTGATCGCACTGTCAACACGATCGGTATCCGCAAGACCCGTATTCTCCTGGCCATTGCCTGAACCTCCACTCCCGCAGCCTGCAAGCATTGCGCCGGTCATAGCCAATGCCAGTACTACTGATACTAATTTCTTCTTCATAATCTACCTCCAATACTTTCTTTCATACCTACTCATCCGCTAAAACACGAATTTGATCAATAATACTCATACATTCATCTGTATCTATATCAGATACCGCTTTATTAAGGGAATCTATCAAAGCACTTAACTCATCAGTAAATGAGTAACCTTTAAGCTTAGCAGAAATCTCCTCCATACCATCCAGATCAAGATTATCACAATACTCTTCAAGCTCATCCATAAATGCTTTAAGAGCTTCATTATCTATAGGCGGTTTATCACCTTCATCCTCCTCGACATCCGGATAAAATGCTGCCATTTTGTCAAGCAGTGCTCTAAAAGCACTCATAGCCTTATCATTATCCGCCAGGATAGTATCAATATCATCAGCCTTACCGGCCTTCTCTAAAGCCTCGGCCATGTTTCCAAGCTCCATAGCTCCAATCTGCCTTGAACTGCTCTTTAACGCATGAACCTTTATAGTGTAATCCGTCCAGTCTTTGTTATCAAACGCATTCATAATGCTGTTAAGTCTTTCTTCACCCGAACGGTAATATTCCTCTGCTATTTTATTAAATAACGAAGCGGAACCCAAACCATGAACAGCAGTATCAACATCTAACTCTTCACATTTAAGTATGATCTCATCAGCATTCTCTTGTGAAGCTTCAAATTCCGTTCCGTCACTCTCAACGATCTTCTCCGGCGGAAGCCATTTTCTGATCGCTGCTACAAGCTTTCTTACATCGATAGGCTTAGCAACAAAATCGTTCATTCCGGCTTCTTCAAACAGCCTCTTCGCTTCCTCCATAACATTAGCGGATAGTGCGATGATCACAGGCTGGTGTGAACCACTTCCTGCCGCCCTTATAGTCTTTGTTGCATCAACACCATCTATCTCCGGCATCATATGATCCATGAACACAATATCATACTCATTAGCCGTCACCTTATCGATAGCCTTCTGTCCGCCGTCTGCAGTATCTAATTTCACCTTAAGCGGTGCCATAAGCTCGCTTGCTATGGTCAAATTGATCTGATTGTCATCAACAACAAGTATCTTAGCTTCAGGTGCAATAAAATCAGCCCTAAACAGCTTATCGTCATCAAGCTTTCTGCCCTCTTCATAACGATCATTCAACATGCGGACAATATCCATCGTAGTAGCCGGCTTGTGCAAAATATGAAGATTAGAAATATCAGTACTGAAATCCGAAGCGATATCAACCATCATTATTCCGCTTACAT
>OMSZ01000093.1 GCA_900313855.1 uncultured Eubacteriales bacterium | reverse complement strand
GATAAGCTTGTTGATACCGTGATTTATCTCGGGATCCAAGTGATATGGTCTTCCCGCAAGCACGATGATAGGTTTATCCTCACGCTTTGCAATTCGGAGATATTTCCTGCCCTCCATACGGACAAGTCTCATGTGCTTGTCATATTCCTCATAGGCATAATTACATGCCATAGAAACATCAGCAAACTTCATCTTACCGAAATACTTCTCCAAAACCGCATGGAACTTCTTAGTGAAATCCTTACGTCTGTGTATTCCGAGATACTCATATATGAATTTGACATCACGAAGCGCTTTGACATTAGCCTCAAGCACCTCAGGATAATATGCAACCACAGGACAATTATAATGATTATCACCAAGTCCCTCATCAAAGTTATATGAAAGACAAGGATAGAAAATCGCGTCAACATTTTCCTTCAAAAGTGCCTCGATATGTCCGTGCATAAGCTTTGCCGGGAAGCATACCGTATCGGAAGGGATCGTATGCTGACCGCTTAGGTAAAGACTTCTCGATGAGTTTGGTGAAGTCACTACATTAAAGCCTAATCTTGTAAATAATGTGTACCAGAAAGGCAGCAGCTCATACATGTTAAGTCCCATAGGAATTCCGATCGTTCCTCTTGCCCGTTCCTTCGGTATATCGGAATGTCTGTATTCCTCAAGTAAATGAAGCTTATAGGTATACAGATCATACTGAGGACCCTCTGCCTTTTTTGCCGTCGGTTTATCACAACGGTTACCGCTTATAAATCTTCTTCCGCTGTCAAATATATTGATCGTTAACTTACAATGATTACTGCATCCGTTACAGGTAGTCATCTTTATCTCATGTGTAAAGCTTGCAAGTCCGTCCGCGTCAAGAACTCCGCTCTTACCGGTGCTGTTCTCCATAGCATAGAGTGCGCATCCGTAAGCACCCATAATTCCTGCCATCTCCGGTCTTACAACATCATGTCCGATCTCCTGCTCAAATGCGCGAAGCACCGCATTGTTAAGGAAGGTACCGCCCTGTACAACAATGTGCTCCCCGAGCTGCTTTGCTGAAGCGGCACGGATTACTTTATATAACGCATTCTTAACAACCGAGATTGAAAGACCTGCCGAGATATTCTCAATTGTTGCTCCGTCTTTTTGTGCCTGCTTGACAGAAGAATTCATAAACACGGTACATCTTGAACCAAGATCAACCGGCTTATCGGCAAATAAGCCAAGCTTTGCAAACTCCTCAATACCATATCCCAAAGCTCCGGCAAAGGTCTGCAGAAATGAACCACAGCCTGACGAACATGCCTCATTTAAGAATATATTATCTATCGCATTGTTACGGATCTGGAAACACTTGATATCCTGTCCGCCTATATCAATGATGAAATCAACATCCGGCTGGAATTTCTTTGCAGCCGTAAAATGTGCCACTGTCTCAACTATACCGAAATCAACGCCGAATGCGTTCATTATCATTTCCTCACCATATCCGGTAACAGCTGAAGCTTCGATATGAATATCAGGATATTCCTTATAGAGATCCTCTAAAAACTGCTTGATGATCGGTACCGGATTACCGCCGTTAGGAAGATATCTCGAACAGAGAATGTTCGCATTCTCATCCGTAACAACAGCCTTGACCGTTGTAGAGCCGGCGTCAATTCCAAGGAATGCATGCCCGGTCAATGTATCAACATTTTTGATATGATCGGAATTCTTTTTGTGTCTTTCTATAAACTTATCATATTCATCCTGTGAGGTGAACAGAGGCTTACAGCTTGCATAACCTCCTGTTGCGGTATACCCGTCAATCTTGGTTATGAGCTCATTAATATCAAATTCTTTGTTATCCTTCTTAAGTGCCGCGCCCATAGCAACAAAATACAGCGAATTCTCAGGCGCAACGCCTTTAAGCTTCAAGGTATTATCGAATGCCTTTCTAAGCTCTGATAAAAATGTGAGCGGTCCGCCAAGATAAACAACTTTGCCCTCGATCTCACGCCCCTGCGCAAGACCCGCTATCGTCTGGTTGACAACCGCATAGAAAATACTTGCCGAGATGTCATTCTTCTGCGCGCCCTGATTAAGAAGCGGCTGGACATCCGACTTCGCAAACACACCGCAGCGGCTTGCTATCGTATATATCTTCTCGTAATCCTTGGCAATCTCATTCATCTGATCGGCTTCCATATTAAGAAGCGTAGCCATCTGATCAATAAATGCTCCCGTTCCACCGGCACATGAACCATTCATTCTGACCTCAAGTCCGTCTGTAAGGAAAAGTATCTTTGCGTCCTCACCACCAAGCTCAATAACAACATCAGTACCCGGGATCATTTTATTGACCGCTACCCTTGTCGCATAAACCTCCTGCTCAAAAGGTATTCCCAAAGTGTCTGCAATACCCATTCCGGCAGAACCTGAAATTGTAAGGCACACCTTTGTCTCATCAGGAAACTTCTCTTTAATATCCGAAAGCATATGTACGGTTTTTTCCGTGATCTGAGAAAAATGTCTCTGATAATCCTTATAAATGATCTGATCATTGTCGTCTAAAACTACGCATTTTAATGTTGTGGAGCCCACATCCAAACCAATTCTCATTATGGCACCTCATCCTTTGGTATATCATTACATATATTACTATATTACAAAATTCAAATTAAAACAGAAATATTCTAACGCATATCAAATGTTTTAGCAAGTCCATTTTCTGACAGTTATCTCAATCCTCATTTTCCGGGACAGAACTTACCTGCATACAATCCGTTATGCACCGCCGTCATCATTCTCTTCTTGGTTCCCGGCGCATGCTTTTCGATATTTTTCAAAAGCTCCCTTACATATGTCCTCTCCGTATCATTGTCATACGGACACGGATTTTTTACGATCGGCAGATCATTAGCAGCCGCAAAGCCCTTTACTCTTCCCGCAGGAACATATATGAGCGGTCTTATAAGCGTAAGACAGTTATCATCATATCGCGTTACCGGTTCAAAGCATGAAAACCGCCCCTCATATATAAGTGATAACATCATTGTCTCAACAAGATCATCCATATTATGCGCATAAGCCATCTTATTGCAAGAAAGCTTTGCCGCCGCCTCACCAAACGCTCCCTTCCTAAGTCTTGCGCATAGTGAGCAGCCGTTATCGCCAAGCATATCCGCAATCTGAGTTTTCTCTACATGATAATCCACTTTAAGCTCATCACATATTCTTTGTATCGGCTCCGTATCAAAGCCTTGATATCCCAGATCGACCGTTATTGCTTCAAGCTCGAATTTCTTAGGATAGAAATCCCTAAGCCCGCTTAATGCATATAGCAGTGTAAATGAGTCCTTTCCGCCGGACATTCCCACTGCTATTTTATCACCCTCATCTATCATGCTGTAATCATCTATTGCCTGCCTGACATAGCTGTATAATTTCTGAAGCTTCATACATAATAAACCTATCCTTCAATTACTTTATCTTCCTGCAATTCTTTGCTTTGACCATCCCTGTTAAAAAGCTCGTATATACACGGAACAACTATAAGCGTAAGTAACGTTCCGTATATAAGACCTCCGATAACCACAAGCGCCATCGGCTGAGCCATATCAGCACCCATTCCGATTCCCGCTGCAAGTGATGAAAGACCAAGGATCGTTGTAAGCGCCGTCATAACGATAGGACGAAGACGATTCCTTCCTGTGATCACGATAGCCTCGCGCATCACCATGCCTTCCTCCCTAAGCTGGTTCACGCTGTCAACGAACACGATACCGTTATTAACGATGATACCGGCAAGCATAACCATTCCTACCATCGCGATTATGCTGACATCCTTTCCTGCAAGATAAAGTGCAGCAAAGCCTCCGGTAAATGCAAGCGGCAATGTAAACAGTATTATGAACGGACTCTTAAACGACTGGAACTGCGCTACCATTATAAGATACATAAACGCTATCGCAAGAGCCATCATCAAAAGCACCTGTTTTAAAGCTTCCATAACAGTTTCATTCTCTCCGTCATAGGCGATGGAATAGCCTGATGGCAGCGATATCGCATTTACCACCTTGGTAACCTCATTGGACACTGCAGTTGTGGTGTAGCCATCCTTAACCTTTCCGGTAACCGATATATATCTTACCTGATTCTTACGGTTAACCGCAGAAAGTGACTGCGCATCCTTTACCTGCGCGAGGGCGCTTACCTTAACCTTCTTCTCCTCCTCGCCCTGCTTGCCGGAAAGCTCAATATTCTCAACATCCTTTAAGCTTAATGTCTCATCCTGCTCAGACTTCACATATACCGGGTAATCCTTTTTATCCGTATAAAGAGTTGTTGCCGTTGCCTTTTCCGCAAGCTTCTTATTAACCTCCTGATAAACCTGTGCAACCGACAATCCGTATGAAGCCGCCTCTGTCTTATCCACGATCATTTTGTATTCCGGAGTTGTCTTTGTAAGTCCATTATCAATATCCGTAAGTCCCTCAACCCCTTCAAGCTTCTCGCCAACCATGACAGCTATCTCTTCCAGCTTATCAAGCTCCTTGCCCTTTACCTGAACAACAACGCCGGCCGTCATCAATGCGCTCATATCCATGTTTGAAGCCTGTACATCTATCTCGCAAGGGAAGTCCTTCGTCTTTTCACGGATCATATCCGCGATCTCTTCATTGGTATGTTTCTTGTCCTCCCTGCATCCTATATAATAGGTAACTGTACTTACATCATTATTCTCACCAAGTCCTACCATTGACATACCGCTGCCGCCGACCATAGCTCCGACCGTCTTGATATCCTCAATGCCAAGCACCGTATCGATCACCTTATCAGACATCTCTGTCGTCTCATCAAGTGTCTTAGTCTCTTCCGGCATGGTAAGTGTCATCTGCATCTGCGGGGAATCCATCTGTGGAAAGAATGAAAAGCCCCTTGTGATCTCAAGCAATGTCATTCCGACAAACAATACCAGCGACAGAACCAACACAATTATCTTATGCTTTAAAACCTTCGGCAAAACAGCTGCATAGATCCTGCTTATCCTGTTAACCAGCCTGTTCTCCTTCTGCGAGATCTTTGAAAAGGTTTTTGATGCAACCATAGGAACAAATGTTATCGCTACGAAAAGACTGGCAAAAAGTGAATATGCTATGGTAAGTCCCATATCAGTAAAGAGCTGTCTGGTTATTCCGCTTGTAAATACGATAGGCAAGAACACGCAGACCGTAGTAAGCGTTGACGCGGTGATCGCGCCTACCATCTGATTGGCACCCTTTATCGCAGCTTCTTTTACAGAGTATCCGTCGCTTCTAAGTCTGTAAATGTTTTCTATAACGACGATAGAGTTATCCACGAGCATACCGACGCCAAGCGCAAGTCCCGAAAGAGAGATAACATTGAGCGTAACATTAGAGAAATACATCAGCACTACAGCAAATATTACCGATACCGGAATAGAAACCGCAATGATACCCGTAGGCCTTATATCCTTTAAGAATAACAATAATATAACTACCGCAAGTAAAGCACCGTATAAAAGATCCTGTATAACAGAATTACTTACAAGATCAATGTAGATACACTGATCCATAAGAGCAGTAAATGATACATCATCATCATTCTTTCTTATCTTTTCAAACTCATTTTTAATTCGGTCCGAAACTGCCTTTGTCGAGTACTCATTCTGCTTTGCAACCGAAAGAATTATACCGGCATTCCTGTCAACTCTGGTATAGAGCTTATCGCTGTTATTTTCAACAAATACGTCCGCCACATCTGATAACTTGATCGGCGCTACTCCATCCATATTCATATCAAGCAAAACGAAATCAGAAAGACTCTTAACATCATCAAACTTCTCGCCCACACGCACAAGATAGTCAACATCATCCTCCGTAACATACCCTGCGGGATAGTCAAAGTTCTGAGCGGTCAATATGCCTTTGATAAGTTCATCCGTTATTATATTCTTAAGATCCGCGCCGTCATAAGCTGCCTCTTTGGCATCCTTTAACTCTTCCTCTTTGCTCTCTATCTCTTTTTCACCCTGGGAAAGCTGTGCCTTGGCAGCTGCCATATCAATATTAGTCTGAGTCTCTTTTTCCTTTAATGTGCTGTATCCCTTATCAAGCTCCTTCTTGCCGGAGTTTATCTTCTTCTCGGCGCTGTTTAACTTTTTCTTTCCGTTTGTGATCTCCTTAAGACCTGCATCAAGCTGTGCAAGCGAAGACTCAAGTGAAGTTATATAAGCAGGCAGCGAAGTAAATGATAGCGGATTGCCTTCACCATCCTTCTGCTCCGCTAATTTGCCTTCCATTGCGGATAAAGCCGCTTTGATCGTTTCTAACTGAGCCTGCATTGAAGCATCATCAGGCTTTAAGGAAACCGCCATCTCTAACTGATCCTTCTGTCCCGACAATGTCTGATAGCTTGTAAGCAGCTCATTTAACGAACCTATTGCAGTATTTAACTGTGTTCTCTGTGTCTTTAATTCTTTTTCCTTTTCTTCAAGATCAGATTTTGCCTTGGCAACATCCTTTGCATTTGAGAGGAGCTCATATCTTGCATTATTGATCTTGTTCTCTGCCTTAGCAAACTCCTTACCGGCTGTCTTCTCCCCACTTTCTAACTTACTCTTACCGCTGCTGATCTCGTTCTTACCGTCCGCGATCGCATCCTCGGCTTCGGCGAATTTTTTATCCAATGCCTTTACAACGTCTTCATTTACCTTTTTCACCTTATCCTTACGGATAATGACCTGAACAGACTCCTCAACTGAGCCTAAGGTTGTCACCGATGCAACTCCCTCAACTCCCTCGATACGCGGCGTGATATTGTTAGCAACATACTCTGAAAGCTCTACAATATCAGCATCCTTTTTATCTACCGCCGCGATCATAACCGGCAGCATATTGGGATTTAATTTTAGTATTATCGGATTGCCTACCGACTCGTCAAAAAAGCCCTTTATCTGGTCGATCTTTTCACGCATGTCGATAGTTGCCGCATCCATATTCGTATCGGAATTAAATTCTAGAATTACCATTGAATAATTCTCAGATGATACTGATTGAATATTCTTGATATTATCAATCGTTGCCACAGCCTGTTCAATCGGCTTTGTAACACCCGTTTCAACGGACTCGGGGCTGGCACCCGGATAAGTGGTTACTACCACGGCATAAGGCAGTTCTATAGACGGAAGCAGATCCACCGTCATCCTTGTATACACAACCACTCCGAGTATAAGAATAAGGACAATGCCCACTATAACAGTATATGCTCTTTTCACGCTGAATTTTGAGATCATAAATGTTTCCTCTTTCTTTCACATCTTATAATTAGGAGTTGTATGGGTAATGCTTTTGGGCGAAACTCTTGTACGTTGTGTTCGCTTGAAGTTTGTTTGAGGCGTTATTCATGGCGTGCGCTCAGATAAAAAAATTAATTGTGTATGACTGATAACACACGGACGGTAATATTATCGATGCACAGCACAGGTCAAAACGGATATGTCGATATCGAACGACTTCTGGTATGGACAGCGGAAGTGAGATATCGGCATACCGTTAGATCTGTGCGTCCGTCTCTCAATCAGCTCAATAACCCTCAATTAGCAAAGAATGAACCCCTGCTTACCTCTCTCGTATTTTGCTCTGGCAGAAGTCGCCTCAGTAATCTTTTTTTCGATATTATCAATAATATCAACCGGAACACTTGCGGTAAGTATTACATTGTCCTCGTAGCGGGTATCACTTATCACAATGCTCTCACTGGCTAATATGTACTGTATTTTCCCAAAATCGTTATAATTGGTAGTGATCTCTAGTGGAATAACACACTGCTTTGTAACTATTCCGGTAGCATTTATGCATTCCTTAGAAGCCTCGGTATAGCTTCTTACAAGACCGCCTGTTCCAAGCAGGGTTCCGCCAAAATATCTGGTCACTACGATACATACATTATGTAAACCATTACCGTTGATCACCTCAAGTATCGGCTTTCCCGCCGTACCACTCGGCTCTCCGTCATCCGAAAAACGCTGAATAACCTTGTCCTCTCCCACGCTGTACGCCGAGCAGTTATGTCTTGCATCATAATGCTTCTTTTTTATTGCGGTAATAAATGCTTCCGCCTCTTCCTCATTGTCAACATGGTGTATGTACCCGATAAAACGTGATTTCTTCTCAACATATTCTCCGGTTCCGTCTTCTATTATTGTTTTATATTCTTTATTCATATATACCTCTAAAACGTACAATACTCCATTTTAAAGACCCGCCCCTTAAGTACTTGTGCCCGGATCTTTAGCTTTTTAAATATTGATCTGAACCGTTATAAACTGTATTTTGCAATCTCAATTCAAATAATTTTATACGTTTTTATAACTACTTGTCAATAATTTGAGTGACTTTTGAATAAAGATAGCATTTTTTGTCCATGTTTGATATACTATAGTAAGTTATGCAGATTATAGCATTAATATAAACATTTGATATATCATTTACTTATTCATATATTTGCAGTACATGGTATGTATTGTCTATCATTTTATCAATGCCCGGAGGCGTAAGTATGAACTATTCAAAAAGAAATATAGAAAAAAAGCAAAAGAAGCTTGTTTCAAAAAGCTCCAAGAATAAAAACAAACTGGTATATGTTTTCTACAAATGTTTTATTTTTGTTTTCCTGTTCTGTATCGCAAGCGGTATAGGTGCAGGTATTGGAATGTTCAATTCCATCATTGATAACGCACCTGATATATCGGATATCAAGGACAGTGTTAAATTAGAGGGATTTCAGACAACCATATACGATCAGAACGGCAAGGAGCTTACTACCCTCTCGACTGCTAATTCCAACAGAGTTTACGTAGAATATGAGAATATCCCACAGACCCTTATAGATGCATTTGTAGCAATTGAGGACGAGAGATTCTGGGATCATAACGGCGTCGATGCAAGAGGTATTCTGCGTGCCTTCTTTATAGGAATAAAGAATCGTGATTTCTCCGAGGGTGCTTCAACCATCACACAGCAGCTAATCAAAAACCAGATATTTAATGTCGGTCTTAATGAGAGTACATTTTCCGACAAATTAAAACGTAAGCTGCAGGAGCAGTATCTTGCGATCGAGCTTGAAAAGCAGATCGACAAGAAGGATATTTTGGAGCTTTACTTAAATGCCAT